>JBGSVC010000167.1:0-16083 GCA_041753175.1 Planctomycetaceae bacterium | reverse complement strand
TCAGCGGTCGATTTCGTCGCATCGTAAGCAGGCATTGTCGCAAAAAGCTCGTCAGGCAGGTGATCTGGATGAAGCCAGATCGTTGTTGCAGGAAGCCATTCGCATTAACCCTGACGATCCGGGAAATCACTATCAACTCGCTGATGTGCTGGCTTCACAGAACAATCCAGAGGGTGCCGTCGATCAGTTGGAAAAATGTGCTGATCTGGCTCCCAATGATCCCAGGACCTATACCAAAATCGCGATGTTGTTTTACGAGCAACGCGACTACGACAAATCGCTGACGATGGTCGAGGAAGCACTCAGACTTGACCCCTATCGCGTGCCGGCGCTGGTCATTCATGCCCGGATCATGCAGTTGCAAGGTGAAAAAGATCGTGCGATCAGTGATTATTTATTAGCAATCTCACAAAAACCGTTTCCGGTAGATGTCGCCATAGAGCTTTCCGGGCTTTATCAACGCGAAAATCGCGAACATGAGGCCATACAACTGTTGCAGCGGAGCTTGGTGGAAAGTCGCAATCAGCCAATTGGCAAGGAAAAATTGCATTGGCAGATTGGTCTGGCCTATGCGGGTATTGAGCAATGGCAATTAAGTGCCAACCATCTGAAGTCCAGTATGGAATTGCAGGCAACCCCGTTGCCGGATCATTTGTTGTTTTTGGCTCAGGTTCAGCGATATGACATCGATCCAACCGAAGCAGAAAGAACGTTGTCGCAATTGTTAGCGATGGAACCAGGAAATGTTAAAGCACAGCAACTTTTGGCGAGCCTGCAGCCTGAGTATGCGTTGCCGGTGGCCTCTGAGGGACATATCCTGCCTGCCAGTGCCGAGCGTGTCATCGTGAATCCTGCGGTATTGGTTGATCGGCCGTAACGAATGGTTCGTTGGTCTTGTCGTGGGCTTGAAGCCGATATGACCATGATTGCTTTTCAAGAGTTTGAGCAGAACGACTCGACGATGTTAAACTATGACGATTAGATGGCGTGTGTTGGCTGTACGGTGATGGAGTGGACGATAACAGAGACTGTGAACCCATATTTCTGGGTGTCGTAATCTTGTCCACACCAGGATGTTAGTGAAGTCCTCATGATTGCACCCGGCCCTCATTATCAGGTTGAGCTTGACCAATATTGTGGTCCACTGGATCTGCTGGTCTTTCTGGTCAAGCGAAGTGAGCTGTCGACTGGTAATTTGCGATTGGCCGAAATTGTACGGCAATTTGTCAGCTATGTTGAAGTTCTGGAATTTCTGGCGCTCGATGAAGTCGGCGATTTTCTGGTGATGATCACGACGCTGATGGAGATCAAAAGTCGGGAGATGTTGCCGCGCGCCGTTGAGGAAGAAAAACCTGTTCAGGCAGTGGTGCCCGACGGTCCACCTTCTGACTTGATCCGTCAGTTGATGTTGCACAAACAATTTCAGCAAGCCGGGCAGTTGCTTCGCGCCCAGGCAGCGGTATGGATGGATCGTTATCCCCGGATGGAGAGTTCACGCCCATCAACACGACGAACCGCATCGATGGACTACATCAAAGATGTAGAGCTTTGGGATTTGATCAGTGCGTTGTCTAGGATTTTGAAATCGCGACAATTAGAAAAGCATGAGAAGATCAAGTATGACGAGACTCCGTTGCACATCCATATTCAGCAACTGGGTGAACGCGTACGTCAGGAGAAGGTGGTGTCATTTCATAGCCTGTTCAACGAAATGACACACCGCAGCCAGATTGTCGGTTTGTTTCTGGCGATTCTGGAATTGCTGCGTCACCATGGCTTTCGAGCCGTTCAGGAGCATGATTTTGCAGACATTGTTTTGTATCCTCCTGCGGACGACACTGTCGCGACTTCTCATGGAGCCGAAAGCCTTTCAAAATCGAGTCTGGCTATTGGGCGGGAGCTTTCTGAGAGCAATCAGTGGAGTACGCCTGACTAATTGACGATTCCGTCATCGCATCTCCCCGCTGGCAATCCGGAGCATTCTGAAGGCATGCAACCAGACGATCACGACGATTTGACTTCGTGAGAAACTCGACAATTCCTGATTGTCTCGTCATGATGGGGGTTGGTTTGTGTCTTGTCTGGCTTAGGTGCTCAACGATCGAATTCGGAAACCAAGAGAATGTTCATCGAGCCGGCCAGACTGATAAAAAGAGAAGAATCAACTTTTCATGCATGTGTCTGTGGGCTTTGATGATTTGGGGATCGCTCGCAAGAGCTGGATCACCATTGGCAATTTCGATGGCGTCCATCGCGGACATCAGGAGATGCTGCGTGCGTTGAAGGAATTAGCCAGACGAGACGGAGTTGGTGCGTGTGTGGTTTCATTTGATCCGCCCCCTTTGGCAGTCCTCAGGCCGGAACTGGATCTCAAACGACTAACGACACATGCTCGCAAAATTGAATTGCTTAAAGAATTCGGCGTCGATGGGCTGGTGGTTATCAAGTCGACACTCGATCTGCTGGGGCTGACGGCGGATGACTTTTTTAAGCAGGTCATTGTGGATTACCTGCAAGCCACGGGAATTCTGGAGGGTCCGAATTTCTTTTTCGGAAAAAACCGGGGCGGCGATGTGCAGAAGCTTCAAGAGTTGACATTCCAATATGGGATGGGTTGCCAAATCATCGAGCCGTTGCTGGAAGGCGGACAGATGATTTCTTCCACGAGAATTCGTCATGCCTTGCAAGCCGGTGACATTGCCTATGCCAACATGATGCTGGGAACCTGTTTTCGTCTGACAGGACGGGTGGTGCATGGGGCTGGTCGAGGGAGAACGCTGGGATTCCCCACTGCCAATCTGGACACCGTGTTAACAGTCGTTCCAGGTGAGGGGGTTTATGCAGGACGGGTGGAACTTGATGCTCGACATTATCCGGCGGCTGTTCATATTGGATCCAATCCAACGTTTGGCGATGCAGCGCAAAAAATTGAAGTGCATGTGCTCGACTTTGAGGGGGATTTATATGGCAGGCAGTTGAGTGTTGATCTGCTCGCCCGCCTGCGTGATGGTGTCCATTTCTCAAGTCCACAGGCGTTGCTGAATCAGCTTCAGGACGATCTGGCTCGATCGCGCAGTCTCTTTGTGGCGTCACGGAGTGGCTGACATCCTGGAGGGCCGGTCTATCATTGAATTAGTGAGGAATTAGAAGTTTTCAGGACGAGCGAGAATTCGGAAACGACTTCTGAGGTGGTCTTGATTGAAACACGTAACAGGTGAATTGCATGTCGAGTATATTGCCATCCGATGATCAGTCATCCGAAACTCCTGGCGATGAAGTTTCAGCGAAGATTGATCCGCCAAACGTGGTTGGTCCAAGTGATTACCGGTTGTATATTCCTCACAATGATGGTTGGACAGGTCGAGTTAAAGCAGACAGCACGCGCGAATACTGTTATATGAAAAATCCTGGTGAAGATTATCATCATTTGATCGTCTCGGGCGAGATTTTTTTGCAGCGGGACCATGAAAAGGTCTGCCTCAACTGTGCAATGAGATCGGGAATTGCGTGCGATAATCGACTGCATTGGCAGTATCCCAAACCCCGAAAACCGATGCCGCTTTAGTCATTTCGATATCATTGCATCGAACGAGTTTGTTGAAGTCGTGGATGCATGCACTGAAAGCTCAACTGCTGTGATGGAACCAGATCAAGACCGGACGGGCGAAGCTGAGTTTTCGATTGAACCGGAGGTGTTGAGACAATGCCGCTTTCTCGTCGGCCCGACGGCATCTGGTAAAACAGACCTGAGCCTGGCGATTGCCCGCCATCTTCCCGTGGAAATCATCCTGCTGGACTCGATGACGATCTATCAAAAAATGGAGATCGGAACGGCAAAGCCGACGCTTCTTGAGCGTTCCCAGGTTGTGCATCATGGGGTGGACCTCATTGAACCCTGGGAAGAGTTTTCAGTGCGCGACTATTTAGAATATGCCCGCACGAAAGTTATCGAGATTCTCTCGCGACAACGGGTCCCACTGTTTGTCGGGGGGACTGGCTTGTATTTGCGGAGCTTGTTGCGGGGGTTGTGTGAAAGTCCACCGGCAGATTGGGAATTTCGACGACAACTGGAGGAGCAGTCAACGAAACTGGGAGCAGACTGGCTGCATCAGGAAGTCGCGGCAATTGACCCTGTGACGGCAGCGAGACTCAATGCAGCCGATCGTCGTCGGCTGATTCGCGCTCTGGAAGTTTATCGGCTCACTGGTCGGCCACTGTCTGAGCATCAGCAACAGGTTGCGCTTCCTGAAGGCCGACGACCGCGTCACGTGTATTGGCTCAATCCGCCGCGGGATTGGCTGTATGCACGGATCAATGCGCGTGTGAATCAGATGGTGGAAGCAGGGTTGAAAGCAGAGGTTGAAATGCTGCGAGGACTCACGCCGCCTGTCAGTCGAACTGCTCGCCAGGGGTTGGGCTACAAGGAGGTGATGGCCTTTCTGGAAGCACCTAAAGGAAAACGCTGGGAGCAGGTCGTCGAAGAGATCCAGACGAGAACACGTCAATTTGCCAAGCGCCAGATGACGTGGTATCGAAATCTTGAGGAAGCCAAGGCCTGGGATTTAAATTCAGACTGGCAGATTGCACAGGTCGGAGCCGAGATCGCAGAAAAAATGCAGGATATCTAATCGCTTGAGATTTTGGATTCAGACGATCTTGAGAGGTTGAACCATATTCGTAAACCTATAAGATCAAACAGTCCTGATCGTATTGATATCTCGATCGGGTGTGTCGTTTGACATTTCATTTCTATTAACTCTCCGCAAGGAAAGCATTTCACATGGCCCATCAGGAAACGATAGATCTCAATCCCCCCACTCCACCGGATCAACGTCAGATTTCGCTTGAGATCGATGATTCCCAGGCAAAAGCTTTTTACACAAACTTTTGCAAAGTCTCGTCAAGTGCAGAAGAGTTGATCCTCGATCTGGCTCTCAATCAGGCTCCACTCGGCTCTTCGCCATCCGGGAAGGTTCGTATTGAGCAGAGAATCGTAATGAGTCCTTATACTGCCAAACGATTGGCACAACTGTTAACGTCATCAATACAACGACACGAGCAGGCCCTTGGCCCGATCGAAACTGATATTGGCAAACGTCTTCAGCAAAACGCTCGTGGTTGATGTATGCCGTTTTTTGCCATGGCGAGATTCAATCAACCGTCGGTATTGCCATTGGGAAGATCTTGTTTTCGCTGACCTCCTGATGCAAATAGTCGACCGCCCGCTCGATCAGCTCACGATGTTCAGAGGCAACGTTGTGAGCTTCCTGTGGATCGCTATTGAGATCATAGATTTCCCAAGCCTGTGGCTGTTTTGTTTTCAGTCCACGTCTGAGAATTTTCCAGTGGTCAATTCGAACAGCCACCTGGCCGCCGTATTCCGGGTAGAACCAGAGCATCGGTTTCGTTCGTGTGATGTTGAGTTGCTCGGTCATGGCGGGCCAGAGGCTTTGGCCGTCGACGGAGGAAGGCATCTGCGTGATGCCGACAGCGTGGCAGAGTGTGGGAAACCAATCCGCAAAATATGACGGTGTTTCGTTGATGCTGCCCGGCTCGATAACGCCTTTAAGTCGGGCGATCATGGGGACACGAATTCCTCCTTCATAGACGCTTCCCTTGTAACCTTTCAATTCACCTGTACTGTTAAAAAAATCGGTATCCGCTCCGCCAATATGGAATGCCGGTTCATTGACGCCTTCGTGTGTGGCTCCGTTATCGCTGGTAAAAACAATAAGCGTTTCATCCAGAATGCCGGCATTTTCCAAAGCAGTCACCACCCTTCCGACATACTGATCAAGGTCTGAAATCATGGCGGCATACGCAGCGCGGGGTCGTGGATGTGGCAGGTATCCGTTTCCTCCACGATACGCCACCTGATCCCAATCTGCAGGAAATCGATCGAGCGCGTCCTGGGGAGGGTGCATCGCGACGTGAGGTTCGATAAAAGGCAAATACAAAAAGAATCGCTGGTCTTTATGTTGGTCAATAAATTCTTCGGCGGCCTTGATCATCAGATAAGGGGCATAGTTTTCGGCTCGATATGTGGAAGCGACGACATCTCCCTGCGGTTGCCTGGCGCTACCCGGGATGGGCTGACGATTGATTTCAACCTGCTGGTCGTTGTGCCACAAGTATCTGGGAAAATAACTATGGGCAACCGCTTGGCAGTTATATCCATAAAATTCGTCAATACCTTTCGCGTGTGGACTGCCTGTGCTGCCGACCGGGCCGAGCCCCCATTTCCCCATGGCCCCGGTGACAAATCCATTGTTCTTGAGCACCATCGGCAACGTGATTACATCTTCAGAGATCGGATGTTGCCCTTCAAGAAATTGCGGAAACAGCTTGCGAGCTTGTTGATTGCCGCGGATTTCGGCATGTCCGAGGTGTTGCCCTGTCATAAGGACACAGCGAGCAGGCGCACAGACCGGGGCTCCACTATAGTGTAGAGTCCACTTCATTCCTTCTTTGGCCAATTGATCAATGTGAGGTGTGGGAATTTTCGTCTGGCCGTAGCAACCCAATTCGCGATAGCCCAGATCATCGGCAAGAATAAAGACGATATTTTGTGCAACCAGTTGATTTGGCGGTGTCGAGGGCGTTGAATGTTGAACAGCCTGGGCAACAGGCTGTTCGAAGAGTATCAATGCGCTCACGATGAGCATCCACAAAATGCGTTTTTTCATGCCTGATTCTCTCTGGGTTCAAATCCTTTTTCGTTCAAGTAACCGATTTAAATGTTTGGCCACTGAAAATGCATTGTTGGGTTTTTAGAGGTTCGATGAGCGTGATTGTGCAACGACTTTCTCCCGCTCTTGTGAGAAGGCAGACAGGAGTGACTGAAAAAAAGTGAAGGTTGAAGTGCGCAACGCATTTCAACCTTCTTGGCATCGAGCGATTCGACTAATTTCGTTTGACAAAGACAATACGGTGCGGGCGTCCTTGAGTGACGGTGCCATCAAACATGGAGCCGACTTTGGTCAATTCGATGGGAGCAGCGACGCGTGAAGATGTGGTCGAGGTGCCTCGGAATGTGTTACCAGAAAGTGTACCGCGAACCTGAGAAATGCTTCCATCATAAAACATGAGTTTGCCTTCCAGTAACGTGACACCGGCAACATTGGTGGGCGTCTGGATGAGATCGATTCGTCCGAAGTTGGTTTGATAGGAGCCTGCATCAGTGCGCAGTTCGTAACGCATGGGCTGCGGATTACCGGTACGAATATTCAACACCGTTATCGAAACGCTTGTGACTGTTGCGGGCAGAGTCCGGAAAGCATTTTCAAAATCAAACTGCGTGGAAACATTTCGCCCGTTGACTGCCAAGATGACGTCACCAACTTCCAAGCCATTGCGTTGCCCCAGACTCATGGGATCAATCTGCAGGATTTTCAGCCCTGGAGTCACGCCACTGGTCGATTCAAATTGAATCCCATGCCTGAAGTCTTTGAATTGACTGCTTGGAATCACGCCGACAATCATCGGTGCTGTGAGTGTTCCACCTTGTGCAGGATTGGCATTCGGGTCGACCGAATTGGGATCGAAGAAATTCGGGTCGATGGCATTCGGATCAACAGTAACAGGAACCATCGTTAATGGGTCAGCAGGGTTTGCCTGGAGATTTTCCTGAGAAGCAGCTTCGTCGAATTGTGCCAGCGCCATCGGATTGAAGGCGGCCAGCATCAGGAAAGTCGTCATTAGCGTTAACAGTGGTTTCATCTTCGGGGCCCTTTTCATATTCATCCACAAAACAAAGTAATAGCGAGGATTTACTCGAGCGGTCTTTATCGGAAGATATAAACGTCAGTGGCATTCCGGGACGCGTATTTCTAATTGTATTCGCCCAATATTACGCCCAGATCTTGCCCAACAACTACAAAATTTGTCTCAATAAATCCGTTTGACTGTGAACTCGACTGACATCTTCCAATGCACGATGCTGCGATCATATTCGTCTAGTTCATCTGGAAAGGCGACTTTTAGACTTTCAACCTACGACAATCAGAACCAGCGAGCAATGAGCAGAAAGCCAATCCCTGACAGAATTTAAGAAATAGATGCAGTCGATTGCCCGCATGCCTGTGAGCTTTTGATGGGCTGAACTTCTGTTCGATTGTCGGATTCTCTAAACTGACGTGATGACACTCGATCCTCTGATGACACCGGTGCAATTTCTAAAAGGCGTAGGCCCCGAACGCGCGGAACTGCTTGCCAAACTGGAGATCCATCTTGTCCGGGATCTGCTGTGGAACGTCCCTCGCGATGTACTGGATCTGTCGGCGGTCGTGCATCCCAGAGATCTTCAGGAGGATCAACCCGCGACCATTCGCGGTGAAGTCGTTGATATCGATGCGCGTCCTTTGAAACATGGACGGACGATGGTGGCAGCCCTGTTTCGCTGTGAGCAGGAGTTTATTAAAGGGCTGTGGTTCAACCAGCCTTGGATGCGCCAAAAACTTCCCAACGGTAGCTGGTGGCTGATTTCGGGGAAGCCGAAACTCCAAAGTCGACGTTTTGAGTTTCACCATCCGCGTCTGCAATCTCTGGCGCCAGATGATATCGATGTCAAAGGGGAAGTCCTCCCTCGTTATCATCTGACAGAGGGCTTGAAGATGCATGAAATGTCGCGCATCTCTCAGCAGGCCGTCATCGAGTATGGTCCATTTGTGGCCGACCCTCTGCCGCCGTCTTTCCTGG
Source organism: Planctomycetaceae bacterium (assembly GCA_041753175.1). Taxonomy (GTDB): domain Bacteria; phylum Planctomycetota; class Planctomycetia; order Planctomycetales; family Planctomycetaceae; genus SXPC01. The sequence goes on along the minus strand of JBGSVC010000167.1, from coordinate 7,386 downwards.
AAAGACACACGCTGCCTGCGTTAGCGGAAGGTCTGCGTCAAATGCATTTGCCGGCGACGCTTGCGGAGTTCAACGCTGGTAAGAATCGACTTGTATTCGATGATCTGCTCGAATTTGAAGTTGGCGTTTTTCTCAGGCGACGAGCCTGGGATAAACATCAAACGAGTCCGCAGATCCCGTTGACTCCCAAGATCGACCAACGTATCCGGCGCCTTTTTCCCTTTGAACTGACCTCTGGCCAAAATCAGGCGATCGAACAGATTGCTTTGGATCTCAATCAGCGTTTTCCGATGCATCGGTTGTTGCAGGCGGATGTGGGGAGTGGCAAAACTGTGATCGCGATTTATGCGATGTTGATGACACTCGCCTCGGGGTTTCAAACGGTCCTCATGGCACCGACGGAGATCCTGGCCTGGCAGCATTGGAGAACAATCGATTCCATGCTGGCTCACTCTCGAGTGACGCGTCTGTTGCTGACAGGCAACTTGACTGCCAGTCAAAAAAATAATGCCCACACTCAAATAGCCAGCGGCGAAACTCAGCTCATCGTCGGCACACAAGCCGTCATCAGTCAGGCGGTGCGCTATGCCAATCTTGGACTGGTCGTCATTGATGAGCAACATAAATTTGGTGTCATGCAGCGTGGACAATTCCAATCAGAAGCTTCCGGATCAAACCCGCTGGTCCCTCACACACTCGTCATGACTGCGACTCCGATTCCGCGAAGCCTGTGTCTGACGCAGTATGGCGATCTATCGTTGTCGGTCATCAAAGAAAAGCCTCCCGGTCGTCAACCTGTGGTGACGAGCCGCGTTTCAAATCCAAGGATGGTTGGGCAAATGTGGGATTTTCTCCTGCGTAAACTCACAGAAGGTCGCCAACTCTACATTATCTGCCCATTAATTTCCGAAAGCCAAGCTAGTGAAGTCGCCGGTGTGGAAGGTGTCTATCGCGATTTGACGGGTGCAGAACTCTCTGGATGGAACACTCAGATGCTCCATGGTCGACTTGATCGCGACGAGCAAAACGAGATCATGCAGCGATTTCGAGACGGGGAGGTACGAGTGCTCATTGCCACGACGGTGGTCGAAGTTGGTGTCGATATTCCGAATGCGACCCTGATGATCATTAGAGACGCACAGCGATTTGGGCTTTCTCAATTGCACCAGCTTCGCGGGCGGATTGGTCGCGGACAACACAAAGGCTATTGCTTCCTGCAGTCCCTTGTCGAAAATCCTGAAAGTCAGGAACGACTTCAGATTCTAGAACGTTACGATGATGGATTCGCTGTGGCTGAAGAAGATTTTCGACTCCGCGGCCCCGGCGATATTCTTGGGACACGACAACATGGCGAACTGCCTTTGCGGGTCGCTAATCTGGCTCGCGACGCCGAAATTCTGGAACAGGCGCGTGCGTGCGCTGAGGATCTGGTGCGTTCCCAGGTGATTGATACGCCTGGCTGGGCCATTTTCAAAAACCAGGTTCTTGACCGGTTTGATCAGCTTATGGAATTAGGACGCTCGGGATGATTTTGACGACTTCGATTCCTCGAATAAGTCTTCATGCCATAGCGATTTGTCGCGTATCCTACTCAACGACATCTGAAAGCAGCGACAAACTTACGATCTGTTCTCGACTGACGAACACTTGCCTGCGATTGGGGGAAATTCCAATTCTGTTGGCATCGAGCAAATAACGATCGCGAGAGGTTGTTGAATCTCGCATATCGTGGACATCAGCATCGGTCAGCACCAGATACTTTTCATCAAAGCGCGCCAGGTGACCTAAGTAAATATACGGCCCGATCACATCCAATACCACCATCTGTGCCAGATAACTGGAGAGCACGACGTCATCATTCTTCATGCGGACGTCCAACAGGTTCTGCAATCGATGGCGAAGGGGGAGAACTTAGAGCCGGTGTCTGACGTTCTGAACTTGAGCGTGAGGCATGGGAGACATCTTTATCGATGCCATTGAGTCCCTTTTTGAATTCTGAGATTCCCTGTCCGACGCTTTTCATCACCTCAGGCAGGCGCTTGCCAAACATCAATAAGGCAATCACTCCAAAGACAATCAATTCCTGCCAACCCGGTGTTCCAAACATTTCTCACTCCAGCAACTAGTTCCTATAGATTAAACGACCCGCGTATCACAAAATTCAACGCCAACAATCACTTTTCGTCCAGATGCGTCGCTTTTGTTTCATGGTCGTCTTCGACATCTTTCATCCCTTTTTTGAACTCAGTGATCCCTTTGCCCAATGAAAACATGGCTTCAGGAATCCGGCGTCCAAACAACAGCAGGATCACAATCAGGAAAATTAACAACTGGGCAGGCCCGAGTCCAAACATAGCAATCCCATCGACGAGAACTGAATTATGGAATGAAAAAAATCACTTATGAATCTTAACAATCAAACAGTGATAACGGTCAATATAGTGATTAATAAACACAGTGAACAAAAAACAGAGAACAAATCGGGAGGGTTGGGATCACGCCGGTATGGACCTGCGTTTTGAACAGCAACATGATAATCATGAGGCTTTGAGAGTTAAGGTGGGTCGTGGTTAAGGTCGGAGCATTGCCCATTTGGGAAGATCATCAACTGCAACAAACAACTTTTTGTGCAATTGGACTCATTGACCTGCGTCAATGTGTAATTCTCCCATGAAACAGGCAGGTGTCAAGCCGGAAAAGATATTCGGGGTCTGTTTTGCGGGGCAATGCGACTTCTATTCGTTTTGGGAAAACCCGGTGAGACGACGCTGTCATGAACTCGAACGGGACTTGCCGCTTCAGGGCGAGGCAAACTGTCAGGTGAGGCAAGTGGAGAGCCATCAAAAGGCGTAGGTACCATAAAGGGATCACGTCTGACAACTCTCTAATGAGACTTTCATTAGCAGCAGCATCTCGATTTGTTGGATGATGCGTAACAAAAAAGACTCTGGCGAATCCTGTTTCGAGACATGTTGCTGACACATGTCGACAAATAATCCAGCGTCCCATGTCGAGCCAGTCATCAGGCGTTCATAGAGTTGAAACGCTTCCTTGGTTAAAGTTTCGGTCTGCATGGCTTGCAGGCAAGCCCTCAATTCGTTTCCAGCCGGTTGCACACCGACTCGCCTCCACCAGTATTTGGAATTCCTAAAATCCCCTTCTCGGCGATGCATAAGTGCATGCCAGGCATCTCCCAAGATTGTCCCTTCGATCGATTGGGATTGTTCATGAGATTGGTCCAGTTCATCACACCACAATAACATCCCAGCCATCAATGCCTTGGAATTCAATCGATCTGCCTGAGGAAAACAGGTGTGGACTAATTGATGACAAACAGATTTCGAGTGCCACGAATGCTCCCTCAACAAACCCATCGCTTGAGCATTTAAAAAATGCAAAGTCTCAGTGCTGAAATCATTTACGTCGAAACACCGACGCAGCGTCAGGTTTTTGCTTTCGATAATTTGAGTGTTTGTGGCGGATTTTATTTGACTCACAAAATCATCGTGATTCAAGAGATCAAATCGATCGCCTTTAGGCAGAAAACATCGATATCCCATGCCTGGAGGAAATAGCATCCACAACCAAGGTTCGGGCATTTTTTGCCTCATGATCGCCAGAAATGGACTCTCCAGATAGATGACCAACGCATCCGGGTGGCGTCTCAGGATCTCTTCCAATTCAGGTTCTTCTGTTGTCGAATTATTTTGCTGTTGAAAGTGACTGGCGTGGGTAATTTCCTGATGAAGCAGTGTTGACTCTGAACGAGTGTTGATCGCCCACATGGGAACCTCTTATGGTTGCTTTTCTTGACGTAACATCTTCATAAAAAAGAAGATACACAATTCGATATGCTCGGGAATCTGCAAAATGGTCTTTTTGGGCAATTTCAAACGGTTACCCGGAATATATTCAAACCCGCGGGAAGTTTTCAAATTCGCTGCGTCATCCCTTAACTCAACCTTTAATCTGATAATTCAGGACTGTAAAATCATTTATGACGAAGACGGAGAAAAACTTATATTGAGACACACATCGTTTCAACTTATTAATTGAACAGCTTGACCATTTTCAACAACGATCTGATGATGCGAATTCATCAGTTACCAGGAATTCAACTTTAAAGATTCCATTATTATCCACAATGCTCCGGGAGCATGATGCATCAACATCACTCCTGAAAGAATGATCGATCAACTTACGATCAAATTTTCTGGTTCCTTTAATGACCAACATTATTGGATCTGATTCTTAGAGACTGCAATCGGGCTGACAGATATGGAAGCGATTCTGAAAGGTTATGAGGTCAATGAACCAACTTGGTTCTATCTCTCGTTCCTTTTAATCATCGCCATCTTTTTTCGTTTTCGACGGTTCTGGTCGCTGCGGAATCTCGACCTGCTCTTACTGCTGATGATTTCTCCAGGTGTGCTGTTGGTTCGTAGCCCAGGTTTTCAATCTGGTGGTTATGTCTGGTTATTTACAATTTCCGGTTTGTGGCTGGCTCGCTGTTTATTCGATCGACTCTTCGATAAACGTCCCAAATTTGAACCAAACCTGAACAACCATGGCCTCGTGTTTCTATTGGTTTGTGTGTTTGGATTTTTAACCATCCGTGCGATCCGCGTCGAACCTAACCCCTCGGCGATTGCCTCCGTGCGTGAAGCCGAACAGCTTTTTCACCAGCAATCCCTTTCAGACGAATCCGCCCTCCCACCAGTTGAATACGCTCCGGAGACGGCGGGAACTGGACCGACGGTTCCGTTAGTCACGGCCCCTGTAGTCAGAACATCGCGTTCTTTGGTTAATTCGGGCGTAATCTCCGTTGCCAGGCTGGATGATCGCTATTCTGTCATCGAGAGGATCGCCGTCCGCCTGATTTCTATCCTTTCTCATCTCTCGGTTGTCCTGGGCCTGTTCTTTATTGGTCGGAACATCTTCAACGACTCTGTGACCGGACTGACGATGGCGACGATCTACTTGTTACTTCCCTGCACGGCTTATTATGTCGGTGAAATTAATCAGGTACTTCCCAGTGCATTTTTGATCTGGGCATTGGCTTTGCATGCTCATCCCATCTGGTCAGGACTTCTGCTCGGTCTGGCCTGTGGTACGATGCTCTTTCCTGTTTTTGCACTTCCGGTCTGGATGTCGTATGTCGGACGTAAGAAGATGATTCCGTTTGCGGGAGCATTTCTGGGGACCGGGGCGTTACTGTTGGCAACCGTTTATTTTTCATCGCCCGACACTCTGGCGTTTACGCAACAAACCGTTGGGGCGATCGATTTACGTTTTCTGAGCTTTGATGATCAATCCGTACAAAATGGATTCTGGACGAGCTTTCACCCGGCCTGGCGGATCCCGATGATGTCTGCCTTTGTCGTGCTGGTCGTGCTTTTATCGATCTGGCCATTGACTAAAAATTACGAAGTCCTCATCAGTCATACGGCAGCAATTATTGTCGCCACACAATTCTGGTATCCTCAGCAAGGAGGGGTTTACGTCTTGTGGTATCTCCCGGCTTTATTGCTGATGGTCTTTCGGCCCAAGATGATGCCCAACGTTCGCAACTCTCAAAACACTGCGATTCTAAAAACGACGCGCGGCAGCTACGAGTATGGTTCTGAGTCCAAAGAAAATGCAGCCGCCCCCCATCTGTCACAAAAACTTCTTTGATTTTGATTGACAACATGTCTGTGTTGATCGATCTGAAAAGAAGTGATCTGCAAGTGCCAACTGTGATTACTGCCTGTAACCATCCAATTCATTGAGCTGGAGATCGTCCTGTTGTGTGGCAACATCCTGGTGATCCAAATCAACAGGCGAAGCCTCCGTTGGCTCTTTGACCCCGAGTGTGCGTAGCGTCTGCCCGATGATCGCTGCACAAAATGGGGCTGCGACCGTCCCTCCGAAAAAGCTGCCATTCCTGGTTGGCTCATCCACGGTCACGATGACGCAAATTCTGGGTGAAGAAGCCGGCGCACCACCGACAAATGAGCAAATTGTTTTGCTATGCGAATACTGTCCGGTCTGTGTATCAAACTTCTGAGCCGTCCCTGTTTTTCCGAAGACGGAATAATCTTTGAGTGCAGCCGACTTGCCTGTCCCGCGCTGGACAACTTGTCTCATGGGCACACGGACAAGCCACTTTGCAATCTCGGGATCAACAATCTGAGTCGAAATCGGAACGGGCGTTCCCTGAGGATCTTCATGGTCATGCTTGATAAGCGTCGGCTTCATCATTCGTCCCCCATTGGCCAGACAACATATCGCTGTGAGCACCTGCAATGGAGTCGTCGAAATTTCCTGTCCCATGGGAACAGATCCGGTCGAATAACTCGTCCAGTCTTCTAATGGCCTGACGAGCCCATTCAACTCTCCGGGGAGTTCAATCCCTGTTCGTCGACCAAAACCAAATCTTGAGATCGCATCAAAGAGCCCTTCGTTGGTCAGCCTTTCTCCGATCTGCGCCATCCCGATATTGCTGGATTTGACCAAGACATCGGTCAACGATAAATCTCCATAGGCATGGGTATCGTGGAGCACGCGTCTGCCCATCCGATAGGCTCCCCCTTTACAATTGATGATGGTATCAGTCTGAATGAGTTCCTGTTGCAACGCCCACGCGACTAAAAAGGGTTTGAACGTCGATCCTGGCTCATACTGTGTTGTGATTCCCAAGTTATGCCAGCCGTTTTCAGGCACATGCGCGAGATCGTCATATCGAAACGCAGGTCTTGAGGCCATCCCAAGAATATGCCCCGTCTGGGGCTCCATAATTATTGCGCAGGCGCCTCTGGGAGCATGTTTGGCCACCAGCGCATCCAATTGGTCTTCCAGTTGTTTCTGGATGACGATATCGATGGTTGTTGTGATGTCTTGACCGCGCGTATGTGTTTGTTCGGAGGTCGATTCAATCTCGACAACCTGTCCGAAGGCATCTCGCTGCACGCGCCACACTTCTGGACTTCCTGCGAGTTGCTCATTCATGGCAGCTTCCAGCCCGCCGAAGGTCTGAGAGTCAAGCTGACGTAGACCAATCACATGGGAAGCCAGATTTCCATAGGGATATTCACGCAAGTACTCATCCTGCCAGCCGTGTGTGGCTCGTCCCAAGTCCAGATCTCGCACAAGGGCAGCCATCTCCCACGACATCCGACGACGACACCAGACAAACCCTTTGGTTCGATTTCGTTCAAGGATGTTCTTTAAGCTGCTGGATGTCATTTCCAAGACAGGAGCCAATTGATGGCAGAATTCCTCGACATCTTTAATTTGACGAGGGACCAGAAATAAGCTGGGACGTACCATGGATGTTGCCAGCAAGCGGCCACGGGCGTCATAGATATCGCCTGCTCGTGCGGGTATTTCCATTGTGGTGAACTG
>JBGSVC010000166.1:0-3793 GCA_041753175.1 Planctomycetaceae bacterium | reverse complement strand
ACTCGGCATGATCTGCCCCTACTGGGAACTCGGCATGGTCGACGACGACGGGATGTTCGTTACCAAAGATGAAAGCCTTCTGGGCAAGCCCATGTCCGAAGTCGTCTCGACAGATCAGCAACTTGTTGATCTGTCTGTCTTGCCCAATCGTCCCGATTGTCTGGGCTACCTGGGAATTGCTCGTGAAGTTGCCGCCATGTTGGGCCTGAGTGTTCGCACCCCGGCATCACGCGAATGGGGAGAAGATCAAAATACCTCTGGCTCAGTCCCTGTCAGTATTGACGTTCCCGAACGCTGTCTTCGATACGCCTGCCAACTGTTTGAAAATGTCAAAGTTGCTCCTTCACCATACTGGCTTCAAACACGACTCTATGCTGCGGGCTTGCGTCCGATCAATAATATCGTCGATATCACCAACTTCGTTTTGTTGGAATACGGTCAACCCTTACATGCCTTTGACGCCGACAAACTCGCCGGTCCCGAAATTGTTGTGCGTCAATTAAAACCCGAGGAAACCTTAACACTCCTCAATGGAACCCAGCTCAAAGGGGCGGAACTGAAAACAGAGTTTGCACCAATGGTCATCGCCGATGCCCAGTCGCCGATTGCCCTGGCTGGAATTATGGGAGGTGCTCCAACTCAAACCACTCTCTCCACAACAAGTGTCTTACTTGAAGCCGCCTGTTTTGATCCCGTCACGATTCGCAAGACCGCACGCGGACTGGGCGTCTCCAGCGACTCTTCTTATCGCTATGAACGCGGCACGGATCCCAATGGCATGCTCACGGGCGCTTTCCATCGCGCTTGCCAGCTTATTGAAGAACTCGCTTTGGCAAGAAGGGTTGGGAGCCCTTCGCAGGCCTATCCGCATGTCAAACAACCTGTCACCATTCAACTCGATCTGGAACGAGTCAACTCTTATCTAGGCATTGAACTCGACTCGCCCAAAGTCCAGACAGAACTTGCCAAACTCGAATACCACAGTACGGGCCAACTCGAAATCACCGCTCCTACCTGGCGTGTCGATGCCACCCAGGACGTTATTCTCATCGAAGATCTTGCCCGCCTGATTGGTTACGATTCGATTCCCAACCAATCACAGTCCGGCAGCATGAACCGCGGCGGCTCCAGTGCCATGGATCAATTGCGCGTCGAACTTGCTGACTTCTTAAAGTCCAACGGCTTTTTGGAATGTCGCACACCACCGTTGATCGATGCCTCTTTGGCCAGCCTGTGCAGCCGTCTCAATGCGGCTCCTGCCACCGTGCAAAATCCGATTCGTGCTGACTTGAGCACGATCCGACAATCAATCATCCCTTCCTTGATTGCCGTTATTGAGAGAAACTTTCGACGCAATGGGCAAAACTTTCGTTTCTTCGAACTTGATCGCGTCATGGGAATCGACGGCAATACGCCCCTTGAAAGCTGGTCGTTAGCCGGCGTCTGGGGAGGTCAGACCTTAGGCCAGGATTGGATCGCACGCGAAACACCAGTCAGTTTTCAGTCGATTAAAGGTCTGCTCCAGACTCTTCTCTCCGGAATCTTCCCCCAGCCATTGGAGTTCAACGCCCCACAAACGCTTCCAACGGGATTCATTTCTGGACAATCAGCGTCTATTTCATCAGGAGATGTGTTATTAGGATATCTGGGGCTTATTGACCGACGCGTCATGCCCATCGATGAACGCCTCAAGTTTCCCATCTATGCCTTTGAACTCGATCTCGACGCCATGCTCACGTTCAAACAATCTGCTTTCTCAAAATTCAAAGGCCTTCCCCGTACTCAAATCCTCGAAAAAGATGTGAGTATCATCGTCCCGGCCTCTGTCGTTTATGCTCAACTCAAACAAGAGACCTTAAACGCCTTCATCTCCAGTGCCCATCAGATTCAAGGCTTCTCGCCCGTCTGCGAACAGATTACCCTTAAAGATATTTTCAAAGGGACGCCAATCCCAGATGGCAAACACAGTGTCACTATGCGAATTCGTTTTCGCGACCCGGACCAAACGATGACCTCCGAAGTCATCTCGCAGCTTCTCGATTTAACCCTGAAATCCCTCAGCAGTCGCTATCAGTAGAATAGAACCGTTCTCGTCATTTGCAAATTATGAGACGATCCCAGGTGATGCCCATGGCAAAATCAATCCGTCAAACGAAAGAGTCGTTTAAGGGTTTCCACAAAAGACTCATGTGATTCTTCCAGCGACTGTTGACGCAACGCCTCCATCGGATGATGCAATAACTTATTGAGCACTCTCTCGATGGTCATCTCGATTTGTGACAGATCTTCAGGAGCAAGGTGCGACAGTTTGCCCGCCAGTCGCTCGAATTCGCTGTGTCCAATTTCCTGCCAACTGTTTCTTAATGTCTGAATAATTGGAGCAGCATGTCGTTGACGCAATTGATCAAGGCATCTGCCCACTTGTTCTGATATCAGCTTTCTGGCCCGCTCCACTTCCCTGGCCCGAAGCTGACGATTCTTCTGGCAGACAGCATTGAGGTCATCAATGTTAAACAAAAACAGGTTATCATCAATTTTTCCAGCGTCGGGCAAAAAGTCGCGCGGTGCTCCCAAATCAAGTACAAACTGAGTTTTCCCGCGATTGGCCTTCCGCGCCAGTTTCATACGTTCGGCGTCAATCCAGGCAGCAGGAGCACCAGTAGCTGTGACAATTATATCCGCATCCGCCAGATAACGATCAAGATCTTCCATCGCCGCCGTACGCCCTCCGAATCTCTCCGCAAGCGCGATGGCTCTCTCATGCGTCCGGTTGATGACGGTGATCTCCTGAATGCCATCAGCATGCAGATATTGCAACGCCTCTTGAGCCATTTCGCCGGCTCCGATCACCAGCACATGCTTGCCCACATAGTCATCAAAAATACTCTTCCCAAAATCGCCGACTGCCACGGACGCAATCGACGTCTTCCCCTCCGAAAGTCGTGTTTTCTTTCGAATCAGACTGGCCACATTCAAAGCCGACTGAAATAGGTGATGTAATCCAGGGCCGACCATCAAATAACGATGTGCCCTTTCATAACATGTTTTCACTTGATAAACGATCTGATCCTCGCCGAGCACCATACTGTCCAGGCTGGAAGAGACCTCAAACAGATGCTGAAGACACTCCTGTTGCTGGAGTTGGCGGAATAACGAGGGACACCCGTCGATCGAGATGTGATGGAACTCGCACAACGCGGAAACCAATTGATCGACACTGGGAATAACGCCGCTTCCCTCGCCCCCTCGTGACGAATCGCTGGCCATGTAAATTTCGATGCGATTACATGTCGAGACAATCACGCATTCGACACCCGGATAGACATCGCGCAGAAATTGATATCCCTGCTCAAAATGGGGCTCCGACGAAAAGGCCAGCTTTTCGCGCATCTCCACTGAGGCTGTCTCATGATTACAATAGGTAACAGCAACTCTCACAGGTTAGCCCAACTCAATATGCAAAAAGGAAAACGGCCTCACTGACATGCGTTTCATTCGGAATTCCAGCACAAAACCCATCAGGAACCACCATGCCAACTGGAAAGGCCGACATTTGTCCCGGTCAGAATTTGAAGCCCAACCACAGAAAGCAGCAAAAATCCACACACCCAGATCGTCATCCAGGCGATTTGACGTCCCGACGAATGCCACTGCACCAGCAATCGAATGAATAATCCCAGCATCACCGCAAAGGCCACCAGATAGCCCACAATCAGCGGGTCCAGCAATGAAAACTGTGGAACTTTTTCAGGATGTCGCAGACCCAGCGCAACCCCCGACCCCACACCCACAG
>JBGSVC010000165.1:0-8394 GCA_041753175.1 Planctomycetaceae bacterium | reverse complement strand
CTCCCGTTTTGGCGTCGCTGATCAGCGACGCTGACTGATCGTCGAGGAGAACATCGCTCCAGCGCAGGCCATCGTCGTCGAGAGACGCGATGGGAAGCGGGATGCTGAGCGACTGTTGCGCAAACGATTCAATAACCATACGCGCATTGACAGCGATGTCTTTAGAGACAGCGGCGTTGTCTTGAAGATTCTGATCGACATCCAGATCAACCAGAAGCTGACTGACTAGAAATGGTTGATCACCCACGCGGGCTGTCGGTGCTTGTTGCGCTTCCCACAGTTTCAGAAACTGTTCTCGCGAGAGATAGATCGTTTCCATCTGCCCGGTCAAAGGCTGATCGGCATCGTAGGGGACAATGATGTGAGTGAGCGGATCTGGTTGTGGCGAAGCCTGTTGGCCAAGTACATCAGCGGACCACAGGCATAACAACAACAGGCTCAGAGTCGTCGATTTCAGGTGGGCCATTGATTTCATTGAAGCCAGTTGAATTTGAAGAAACGAGATCACGCTTTCGAGCACCCACAACAGCCCCCCCAGAATGGTCCCCAGGAACACGCCCCAACCGATCGCTCCCACGACATCACCAGCAAAATTCAGACAAGCCAGAGGTAGAAACAGCCCGATTAGTCCGATCTGACAACGTGTTGAAAGGGGAAGTCGACGGAGTATCCACAGGAGCAGGGCGATTCCAACGACGACAACTGCGATCAGGCTTCGTTGACGGGAGAGTTGTGAAAAGTTCATGGCAAGAATCAGAACGTCACGTGCCCCACGGATTCCATCGTACGTGAATTCGTAGCGATGAAAGTCTTCGGGGATCTGGATCTTGATGGGCAAAGACAACAACCCTCCGCCTGCCTGTTTGACCGCCCATTGACGTTCTTCCAGAGGGACAACAATGAGGCCATCTACCTGTTGGGCAAGGGTGAATTCGCCCATCTGTGCTTCATCTTTTTCTTTCTTTTCGGCTTCCATCGCGGGCATGTTCGCGAAAAGATCAGCCGGAGTCGCGGCAGGAGACGTATCGTCGAACTGTTCAACTTGTAGACCGATCTCCTGTTTGCTCCCTACCAACTCCTCTGCCATTTCCAGATCCCTGACTTCATTGGTTGCGACACTCCCTAACTTTGGAGACGAAGTTGCATACCTGCGCGACTGTTGCACGGAAGGCAATGACATGAAAATGCCAACTACTCCCAGTAAAACCAGGATCAGACATCCTCCCATCAGCATCCGCGTTGAAAATCGCGAGATCAGAAACGGAAGCCACCAACCTAAAACGCTCAAGACGACAATCGCCAGGACGCCACGAACCAGCATGTCCCATCCCGAATCGACTCCCAGAATCGTTTGCAAGTGTTGAAACAACGTCCCGACTTTGTGGTGCCTGCTGACGAGACGAAAATCGCCGATGGTGTCTGTGAGTTGAAAATCATCAGGGACGTGTAACATCCAGTCTTCTTTGAGGATTTCAATGGTCTGAATATTTCCATCACCATCGACGGCAGCAATCAGGGGAGCAGAGAACTGCAGATCACTGCCGGAAACTTGCGGCGACTCAAGAGAAGCCCCATAAAACAATTCGCAACGGAGGTTCGTCTCGCTGCCCAATACGCCGATCGGAACGAGAATCAACCCATTTTCCCGTCGCGATTCAACTGGCTGGTCGTTGATGAGCACTGCCCACAACACAGACGACTCAGGCAGACTGATTTTCAAGTCTTGAACACCTGAGATATTCAACGCCAATGTGACATGATGGTGCGCTTCTGAGTCGGGATAAACCACACTGACCAGATCGGCACGACTGCAGATCCCACGTGGTAAGGATGCCTTTTCAAAACGAGTTTCGGTAACGCTGGCGTTTGCTCCGCGTGTCGTAAAACGGACGGCTGAGACAACGCGTCCCTCTCGACGGACGAGATTGACAGGGAGTTCCTCCCGATCGACTCGATCCAATGGAAGTTTCTGATTGTCGACGGCGTCGAGCAGCAACTGCTGATCGTCTTCTCCCCAGAGCACCATATATCCATAGAAGCGATCCATATCGGGCAGGTCGACCAATGGCAGCGAAATTCGCTCTCCCTCAGGTTTGGGAAGTCGCAAATCGAATTTCAAAGGCAGTTTTCCAAGATGACGCTGATTGAGTGTCAGGACAAACTCTCTGACTCCCGAAACCACCGGCAGAACTTTTTGCTGCAACACGTTGACGTCCGGATGAGTCGACGTCACTTCCAAGACCGGACCAACACTTTCGGGCAGCAACAAACGAATTTCTCGCACGCCGCGTTGTTCAATCATCACTTCAATTTCGAAATGAGCGGCAATGGTTTCAGGGTCAACACGATAGCTGCTGAACACCTCGGCAGAAAGATGTGCGGATTTGTAAGTCACCGACACCAGCCCTGATATCTCCGGTGACTGATAGCGAAATCCAAATCGTTCACCATTAAGACCTAATTGAGCGGCTTGCATGCCCTCAATCTCAGAACTGACGATCTCCAGTTGCGGACCTCCGGCGATGCCGTAGGCTCCTTCCAGAATATCGACATCTTGAATCGTCACCGCTGGCATTGCGATCGAGACCTCTTCCGTTTCTGGAGGCCACGAAAGTTGCATCGGTCGAGCGATCACAGCGAGTTCCAATGACTCTCCGCTGGGTAGCGGTCTTGAAAACGTCACCTGAATCATTTGGGTTTGGTCATCGCGTTTGATTTCCGTCCACTCTAATTCCTGATTGTTACTCGCGATGGAATTGACGACCCAGTCGGCGGGGAGTTCCAGATCTATCGAAAACAGGGGCGCAAACAATGTTTTCAGATCAATCAGCGTTGTCAGTTTGCACTCGGTTTCAGAGAAATCCAAGACAGTGGTTTGTGTGGCTCGCACAGATCGTGGTTTGATTTCCAGACCACACTCAAGAGAAAAATCCTCACGCCAAAAAGTCAGAAACGTTGCTCCGGGAGAATCGGAGATGACACTTCTTGAAAGCCACGTTGACCCTTGCGTTGCCAGATCGCTGACTTCGGGATGCATCCCGTCCATGGATTCGATCGTCAACCGGGTATTGCCAGGAGTCGCGATTGTCACAATTCCCGTATGCCAGGCTGCCTCGGGAACAATCAAGCCCGTCATCGAGAGCATCTGTTGGTTGAGTTCTGAATCAAAGTCGGTTTTGAGCAGACCTCGAATCGTAAGTTGGCATTGATCCTGGCGTGGTTGACGAAAGGTGACCGTCAGTTCGCGTTCATCGTTAAGTGTCCAATCGACAACGGTCTCGGAGTCGACGGCAACGACATCCAGATTCTCTGGTATCGACAACGTCAGCGAGGATTTTTCCTGGGCCGCAAAATCGATGTGTGTTCTGGAAATCCAACTTGCCCCTGCGGGAGTTAATGAGATCCCAATTGCGGATTGTGCCACCAGCATCTGGCCTGCACGTTCTCCTTGTTGAAGTTGTCCAAATTGCAAAACAACCGAATCATTGTTGCCGAGAGTGACATTGTGCTCGATCTGTTCTTCGTCTTCAGATGCCTCCTGCGAGAGTGTCATCGCCTCAAAATGCTTGACCCCCGAGATCGTGACAGAGGTCGTTGCATTGGTCAGGATTTGCATTTTCGAGGCGACTGCAGGCAGGAGATGGCACACGGCGATCAATGATGCACGCGATGTCGTTAGCGGCATCGACATCTCCATTTGCAACGTCAGATCGTTGTCGTCGGAGACATTCTCTGAAGTGACTAACAGTTCATACGCCTCTGACTCAGCTAGAAGGGCTTGATCTGGTTTTGACTGGTTTGCTTCTGTCTGCGGGTGAAGCGGGGCGCGTCGTCCTATTATGGCAGGTTCGGCATTAAATTCTGCTTTTTCGATCGACCAGCCAGGCAGCGAGAATCGCAGAACGCCAGTCCCCTCGTGCTGCTTCTGCAATCGAGCAGTCACGCTCATCTGTAATTGCTTGCCCGACAGGCGAACAGTGTAATTGGCCTCAGAGACCACGACCATATTCTGAGACAGATCCTGCCCCTGTAAGGACTCTGCCTTTTTCCAAAGCGTTAGAAACTCTTCAGCGGGCAGCAGTACGCCGGGCTGTTCTCGCGACAGGAGCACATCAAGTTGACCAATCGGGACAAACTCAATCTCCAAGGGTTGATCCTGGGCGCTGACCTGCGATTGCACGGTGAGACCAAAAATCACACAACATAAAACCACGACTGAAAACTTCAGACCAAACATCGTCATCCTAAAAAACTTCTTACTGTGAGTCGGAGAAATTCGCGGCCAGTCAACAAGCGTGTTCATATCACTATTCACTTCCAGGGCATTTTGATGCTTGGCAGTCCGTTATTTTTCTCAACGGGCTGCGTGATTCCACAGATCAAATCATCAAAAACACTCGTCTCAAGGCGTTTTTAAATTGTTGAGAACCGACACGAAGTCGAAGTTCAACAGGCTATTGGTGTGCGTTAATAATCGGCCCCTTCATCCTTGTGATCACCTTGTGAGTCTGCGGAGGTGGTGGTCGAAGAGGTTGCCGCGATGTCTTTTGCCGAGGAAGGTGATGACTCGTCAATCACCAGTCGTTTAGGTTCGTAAAACAGTTTTGTGACATCCGAAATGATCCACACACCCACAAGAGCAAGCAAGCCGAAGCGTCCCATTTGAAGCATTCGAAAGGCTTGATCCCGATCGGCTAGACCCCATAACGAGATTCCTAAACCAACGAGTAGAAGAAACGTCAAGCGATAAGTCCATGATGTCCGCAGGAGCAGAAATGCTATCAGCACCACCGCGCCACTGATGACGACGGAAAACGGAACGATCGACCACCATCGCACAAATAATTGAGGACTGCCGCCGAGCTTAACATAAGTATGCGCACGCCCTTGAACGGGAAACTCCACGATCCCAGTCGCGGCTGGGCCAATCCATTGATCGTATTGGCCCGCTGCTGTCGGGTCGACAGGCATCAGCGCGGTGACCAGTCCCGACCACAAGCGGGACGTTTCCGATTGTTCAAATCCGGGCGGATGACCGACCAACACAAATTCACGCGGTGTCCACACGACACAATTTAATTGTTGCACTGCCATCTGATCATCGTTGGCGAAGCCGAGCATCGGGACAGGAAATTGGAAACTGCCACCCCAGGCATCATATGGAGCAGTGTTCAGAGGCCAGCGACAAATCATCGCCAGCGTGAAGGGTTCTTCTGCTGATTTCTGACGAGCGACCGAAACGTAATAATAGTCATGCTGTTCTGAGGATTCGATTTCTCCTTTTTCCAGGCTGGCTTGTTTGCCATCGATCCAGACACCCATTGAAACGGCATTTTTGGGCAGAGCCAATACCAGTCGCTGACGCTCGCTGGTCAAAACCTGGGCGCGAAAACGCATCATCGCCGCCGACTCCTGATTCGTGACGATCTCGACGAGCGCTCGAGGGACAACTGTCTTGACCACCTCCTGAATCACATTTTTAGAAACAACAACCGACAAGACAACAGGCTCGGCATCGACCGTTTCTGTATAGCGGTAGGCAGTGATGCCCGTTTTGGGCAGACGCGCCAATTCACGCACATCAATGGCTTCGAGCTTGCCAGACAAATTCGCCATGCGAACGGAAAGGGATTTGATCTTCTCCACACTGATCTCTCCGTCAATCCGCGAAAGCGCCGTGGCAGGAAGATTCTCATTCCCTTCCAGACCCAGAGGACGAGGCAGAGCCAAGGTGAGCTGGCCTTTGACATCGGCATTTTCAGAGGTCGCAGAATTGGGATCTGTATTGACCTGATTTGTATTGGCGGGAGAACCATTCTGCCTGGACGCACTGGCATCCCCATTCTCCAATGGGACATAGGCCTTGACTTGTAACGCCACCTGACCCAGGACTTCTTTCTGAAGGATCAACGTCCACGTCACCCACCCGGATTCATCAGGTGGACTGGCAGTTTTTTGTTTGAGCAACACCCCCGTAGGACTGACAATATCGATCTGCACATTCTCAGCATACGCCTCGGGGACCTTCAGACGAAAGGTGTCCGTCTGGGCAAATTCAACGACATATTGCAGCGTCGTCGTTAACTCCAACAACTCTTCGCGAACTTCGATCAGGTGTGCCAAATCGACGGATAAACGAGCTGGTCGACGTGACAACGTGACGGGAATCACCACAGGCTCCTGCTGAACATACCAACTCCCGATTAATCGACTTCGGTTCCAGGTGGTCCGAAACTCTGAGGAAAGAAAATTGGTTTCTGCCAGACGGGTTTGAGAGGGTCGGGCATTTTCCACTTGATCCCGATCCGTCACGACTTCCAAATCGGTCGTGGCGACGACATCAATCGCGCCGACAGTCCGACTTGATCCTTCCACCGAGAAGACCGGAATTGTTGAGGGAGTTTCTGCCTGTACTGAGACAATGCAGCTCAACTGCAAGGTGATCATTCCGAGTGTTTTTTGTTTTAAGTCAACAGCGACCAGCCCAGCCTCATCGAGGACCCGATAGCCCGACATCGCATCACACGCCACCTGCACCTGTTGTGCCCCGGTTGGCAATTTGATCTGTATTTCAAAAACCCCGGCACGTTCAACCAATACGCGTATGACGGATTCTGCAAAAATCTGTTCCGACGTCAAAGCCACATAGCTTTCCTGCTGAGAGGTAACTTTGGCCACAACCGGATTGAACGCGATTCCCAGAGAAAAATCCCCTGCGTAGAATCGATACGCTAAACCACCACCAAAGCGCACACGCGGATCGACTTCTTCAGGCACGATCCGTGAAAGCCCCTGTTCGTTGGTGACCGTCATCTCGACATCTTTGTCGGCATCGATCAGGATCTGGCCAATTTCGCGGGCGGTATTCAGAGTTCGTATCAGACCCGAGGCGGCTTCAGGCGTGCTTTCAAGCAATAGCTCCCCCTCCACAAATTCACGTTCCGTATGAACCTCAACAGCGACGGTGTCGGTGATGTCTTCATAAAACGTGACACTCAGTTTCTGATTGTTCTCGACATTCTCGACACGCCAATCATCAATTTTTTTATCCGAAGACAAATCGAGAATTCGATCCTCGGCTGAAAGCAGAAATTCAAGCTGACGAACCTTGCCTTTGAGAATCTCATACTTGAAATAGGCATCGCTTTGAAGCTGTTGATTTTCCACGTGCATTTTGAGCGCTTTATTAACATGCACGAGTTGCTGTTGTTCTTCCATTGTTGACGTTTGTGGAAACCAGCGCAGCCTCGCCAACGAAACTGCGCCCAGATTCGCTGATAGCGTCGTCGTGTCGCCTTCGTTTGTCACCTCACTGCCCACACCAGGCTCAATGAGTTCAAATCTGGTTTTCTCTTTCTTTAACGTCGCCGTCAGCTTGGTCATCGCCACGCGGGGAACTTGCAAGGCGAGTTCCGATCCTTCCTGGGAAGCAATGACGGGAGTCTCCATCGTCAGCTTCAATTGATAAACTCCCGCTTTAGGGAGTTGCAGGGCATAGTTGCCACCCGCTCGGGGAATCAGAAAGACCTGATCATTGTCAACGTTCCATTGAGAAAGCGCTGCCGGTCCAAAATTCAAGTCGACACTGCACCAGCGATCTTCCAGGGCACGGACCCTCAGCGTCCCCTCGACTTGAACCGTTTTCTCACCAATCGTTGCCACGTACTCTGCAGCCTCGACAACCGCACAGACAAGAGGCTTGGGGACGTTCTCTTTTTTAAGTCGTAAATACTCTAAAAACTCACCGTAAGTCAGAAACCCGGTGGCGTTTAATTTCCCAAACGCCTCATTGAGATTCTTGAACGGCACATAAAACTTGTTAGTTTGAACGAGTGGATGAATGTCGTTTGACTCTGCATGATCGTTTGTCGGTGTTTGTTCCTTAGACTGTGTTTGGCCTGCAAGTTCTTCAGGCAAACCCGGAGCCGGGATCGTCTCTTCCTGTCCCCACACACCTGCCACAGGAATGCAGAAAACGCACACCAGCAACCAGCCTCCCACACGTTTCCAAACTGACCTTCTCACTCTTCGATCAAACGAGCACATAAGTCTCTCTCCGAACCTTTCATGAGCAATCGATCTCTGAGGATGTGTCTTCAGAAAGATGCGCAGGAAAAGTAAGTTGTTACAAACCATATGATGACATCAAACAGCTCACTTCACGTTCGAAATGGGCTGCTTAAAACAACCTGACACTGTGGACGTCCCCGCCTTTGACCTCCGGAATTTGGCCCGATTTTCAAGACATTCCCCTAAAAATCTTTCCGAGGCGCAGACATGCTCACAATCCACTCTCTGGATATAATAGGAAGAGTGGAGAATCTTGAGAAGATCAGTCAGAGACGACAATTGGCTTTCCTTAGAGTGCTGGTGATCTGAAATGATTCCCGTAAT
>JBGSVC010000164.1:0-1768 GCA_041753175.1 Planctomycetaceae bacterium | reverse complement strand
ACCGGTCTGGGCCATCGGCACCGGCAAAACCGCCTCCCCCGAACAAGCCGAAGCCGCCCACGCCTACCTCCGCGGCTGGCTCACCAAAAACTACTCTCAAGCCGCCGCCGATGCGATGCTCATCCTCTATGGTGGCAGCGTCAAAGCCGACAACGCCGCCACTCTGTTGACACAACCCAACGTCGACGGCGCCCTCGTCGGCGGTGCCAGCCTCAAAGCCTCCGACTTCAAAGCCATCATCGATGCCGGCCAGAATGCCTGACCTCCCTGATGCGCTTTGAGGTAGCATTTCCCCCAAGACATGCTACATTAACACGTTAACAGTTGAAATATTGGGGAAACTGTCAACTGATCCCAATGTTTCAGACTCAATTAATTTTTGGTTTCATGCCGAGGATCTCCAATCGTGGCGACATTCGCACTGATCTTACTTTCCTTTATCAGTTTTCTTCTGATGGTTATCATTCTGCTCCAACGCGGCCGTGGTGGTGGTCTCGCCGGTGCCCTGGGTGGCATGGGTGGACAAAGCGCCTTCGGAACGCGTGCCGGAGATGTCTTCACGCGCATCACCGTCGTCCTCGCCATCGTCTGGACCCTCTTGGCAGGTTTGACAGGCATCGCGATGCAACGTGGAGAACGCGGTAATTTTGATCCCGGTGCCAACGCCGCTGGCCCTGCCGTCAACGCTCGTCCGGCGCCCCCCTCGACAACCACTCCCTTAACATCCCCCGCCTCCACCCTTCCTCCCGTTACCACGACCACCGAATCAACCACCACCGAAGAGCAATCAACTCCCGTCACCACGACCACGGAGCCATCCACCACCGCGTCAACGCCATCTCCTTCCGTTTCCCTCGAATCCACGACCACTCAGCCACTGACCTCAGCCTCCAATTAAGATTCTCCAGAATCTGATTGGCGACATAACCGCCTTGAAACCATCCGTTGTGAGCCACACTTCGGCCCAAGGCGTCTCATTTCCAGGCGACGATTTCCAGACAAGTTGACTATGCTCCTGAGTATGACCGGCTTCGGCGATGCGAGAGTTTCCAACGACCAGTTACAGGTCGCTGTGGAAATGCGCTCCGTCAACAATCGCTACCTCAAAGTCTCCGTCCGTTGCCCCGAAAGTTACGCCCCCTTTGAAAGCCGTATTGAAAAACTGCTCCGCGCCAAAATCGATCGCGGCACGATCAACGTCAATCTCAAAGTTCAAAACCTGCAGCAAGACTCCAGATACCTGATTAACCCTGCTGTTGTATCCCTCTACTGGAAACAGTCCCTGGCCATTGCTGATCAGATTCACGCACCACAACCAACCTCGATTGCGGATCTGTTTAATCTTCCTGGCGTGATCTCCGAATCCATGGTCCGCGACGCCGTCGACCTCGAAGACCATTGGCCCCTCATCGAGTCTTGCCTCAATCAGTCTCTTATGAAGCTTTGCGAATTCAGGGCAACTGAAGGGAGCTCCATGCGTGATGAAATCCTCGCCCGGGGAGAATTCATCAGCGAGCAGCTTGCACACGTCAAAACCTGGGCACCCGAAGTCGTCACCGACTACCGCGACAAATTGCTCGAACGCATCAACCAGCTTCTTTCAGACACCAAAGTCCGCATCGAACCCGACGATATCGTCAAAGAAGTGGGTATGTTCGCCGAACGCTGCGACATCCATGAAGAAATCACACGGATGGACTGCCACCTCAAACAACTCGCCGAGTTCCTCAACCACCGCGCCTCACAAGGCCGCAAACTGGAATTCCTG
>JBGSVC010000163.1:0-1558 GCA_041753175.1 Planctomycetaceae bacterium | reverse complement strand
TTAAAGAATTTCTATTTGGCCGTCGGAGTGATCGCCACTTATGGGGCGTTGAATCTTTATTTGTTCGGGTCCAAATTTGCCGCCATGTTTCCTCTGGTATGCTTTATCAATGTCCGGTTGGCTTTTGACCAGAAGATCATGCAGCGTCTAATCGTTACCGGATCGATCATGGCCAGTTGCTATGTGCTGATCAATCCCTATTATTTTCGCGTGCTGCTGCGAGATGGTGTGAATCTGTCACTGACAAAAATCTTTCAGGAGAGCCGTGAACTTGCGACGGATAACACCTTTGAAGGGATAAGAAATCTTTCTCACCGCATCACGGGTGTGATCCCGATGCAGGAAGCCATCAGCGCGACAGATCGTCCGTATGAAAGCCCTCTCCTGCCCGGAAATTTGCATTGGCCTTCTGAACATTACAACGCCGTGGTCCATCCCCCTCCCGTCAATACATCATACAGTACAGGCTATTTTGCGTTCTTCATGCTGTTGCTCGACAACCACCTCTTAGGGTTTCTGTTGGGATTGGGAGTACAGGCATTGGCTCTGGTTGCTGTTTACTTTCTCGATCAACAGATCAGAGCCAGCCACACTCGAATGCATGTCATGATTGGGGCGATGGTTTGCGTCTGCACCATCCCGTTTTTGATCGAAGGGGTGATCGACCACCTGGAACGCTATTTTCACGGCATTTTCTGCATTGTCGTGACGAGCGTCATGGTGCATTATCACCAACAAAAAGTTCGATACTACCAGCTCAAAGGACATTTCAAGTCAGCGGTTACAAAAGAGGCTTCGATTCCAGTGACATCGACACAAAAGCCGGTTGTTGGGCATTCGGTTGCAAACACAGCGCCGCGACAACGAGCCCGACCAATCCCCGGTCAGGCCAGATTTGTCGCGCCCCCGCTCCCCTCAAAGACCGCCGGGACCAATAGAAAATCAGCCTGAGAGCTGTCAATTCAGCATTGCATCAATTCTTCGACACCAGGAATGATTTGATCCGAGTACATCTGAACTTTTCCTGCCCGATTCACACAGGCCAGAATCGACGACGCAGAGGCATGGAGTTGACCATCTAAAAACAGTTCATAGCTATGCTTCATTTTGGCCGGGGTGACTTCGGTGAGCGTGGTTTTGACGGTGAGTAGATCGTCGTAACGAATGGGTCGACGATAACGGCACGTGAGTTCGACGATGACTAAGAAGTAGCCGTTCTCTTCCATGAGTCGATAGTTGCCCCCACCGGCGCGGAAAAGTTCCGTGCGGCCCATTTCAAAATAAGCAGCGTAGTTGCCGTGGTGGAGATAGCCCATGGCGTCTGTTTCGCTGTAGCGAACACGAATTTGCATTTCATGAGTCTTCTGCATGAATCATCCTTTCTTTGATGCAGCACGACTTCGGTAGGCGCCTGATGCGTCTACCGGATCATCAAGAGTGGAGTTTGTCCGATACCGACGTGAGTGTTCAGCGGGTCGGTGCAACGGTGACAAGTTCCTGGCTCTCCGGAGCCCGGGCAGCAGAATGTTTGGCTGCCAGAAACGTTGACAGGTTGATG
>JBGSVC010000162.1:0-2689 GCA_041753175.1 Planctomycetaceae bacterium | reverse complement strand
GAAGAGTCTGGAATTATATTTATCGATGAAATCGACAAGATCTGCATCTCAGACGAGGGTAGCCGAGGACAGGATGTCTCCCGCCAAGGGGTTCAGCGCGATCTCCTGCCGATTGTGGAAGGGACAACAGTGCAATCGCGCCACGGGTCGATACGGACAGACAACATCCTCTTTATCGCTGCGGGCGCCTTTCATCGCTCACGACCTTCGGATCTGATGCCTGAACTTCAAGGGCGTTTTCCGATCCGTGTGGAACTCAATGATCTGACCCGTGAGGATTTTCGACGCATTCTGACTGAACCCTCGATGTCGTTAACGCGTCAGTATCAGGAACTGCTCAAAGTCGATGGGATCGATCTGGAATTTACGACCGACGGATTAGAAATGATTGCTGATTTGGCATTTGACCTGAATCAATCCAGCCAGAATATTGGTGCTCGTCGGTTGCACACCGTGTTAGAACGACTTCTGGAAGACATCAGTTTTCAAGCTCCCGATTGTGGTCCGACAACGCTGACGATCAACGCTGAATACGTCCGAGATCAACTACGTGAACTGACCAAACATGATGACTTAAGCAAATTCATCCTTTAACAAAAACTGTTGACAGGCCGCGACACGTCATTTGGGCCTGTCAACTTTCAAGGACACTCGATATGTCTCCATCCACCTTGGCCACACTGGGCCCCGCCTCCATGAATGTCCCTGATGCGGCGGGCTGCTTTGGCCCTTATGGTCGGCGTTTTGTGCCTGAAACATTGATGTTTGCGCTCGATCAACTGACGGCGGAATACGCCAAAGCGCAACAGGATCCGGCGTTTCATCAGGAACTCAATCATCTGTTGAGAACATTTGTCGGGCGGAGCAATCCTCTTTATTTTGCCGAACGGTTAACCAAACACTGCGGCGGCGCGCAGATCTATCTCAAACGCGAAGACCTCAACCACACCGGCGCCCACAAAATTAACAACACTATGGGTCAAGCTTTGCTGGCCATTCGGATGGGCAAAAAACGTGTGATCGCCGAGACCGGAGCCGGTCAACATGGCGTTGCAACCGCCACGGCCTGTGCTCGCTTTGGACTAGATTGTGTTGTCTATATGGGAGCCGAAGATGTGCGCCGTCAGCGACAAAATGTCTTTAACATGAGAACCATGGGTGCAGAAGTCCGCCCGGTCAACAGTGGGTCGAAAACATTGCGTGATGCCGTTAATGAAGCCATGCGCGACTGGATGGGGAGCGTTGAGACAACCCACTACATCATCGGCTCGGTGATTGGACCGCACCCATTTCCCATGATCGTGCGAGATTTTCAATCCGTCATCGGAAAAGAAGCTCGTCAACAATGCCTCGACGAAATCGGACGACTCCCTGACGAAGTCGTGGCATGTGTCGGAGGAGGCTCCAATGCAGCCGGGATGTTCTATCCGTTTGTGGATGACAAGTCTGTCAAACTCGTGGGCGTCGAAGCCGGAGGACGTGGCACTCAAGATGGTGAGCATGCCAGTCCGCTGACATATGGCAGCCCGGGAGTCTTGCATGGAAGTTTTAGCTATGTTCTGCAAGACCGTGATGGGCAAACCATGGATGTCCATTCCGTTTCGGCGGGCCTGGATTATCCTGGCGTCGGTCCTGAACACAGTTACTGGAAAGATACGGGCCGCGTTGAGTACACCGCATCGCAAGACGATGAAGCCCTTGAGGCGTTTCATCAATTTGCGCGTCTGGAAGGAATTCTGCCCGCCCTTGAAACTGCGCACGCGATCTCCCACGTCATGAAAATCGCGGGAGACCGCCCGAAAGATCACGTCATCGTGATCTGTCTTTCCGGACGTGGCGATAAGGATGTCGCCGAAGTATCACGACTGACGGGTAAGGAGATTTGAAAGATTTTTTCTAATTTGTTTTCAATCCTGCGTCCTATTAAGGAACTTTATGCAGTGGGTTTACCAATTTAAGAATGGTGACTAGGATGTCGTTTAGACCTTCGCTGAATCCTTTTTCATGAACTTATTTTGATGAGCCCGACATTACTTTTAGACAGCCCTCGATGAAATCGCCCATCTCCGAGACCCTTTCTGCCCTCATGGACGCTCGTCAAATGGCTTTTATGCCCTTTTTGACGGCTGGTGATCCTGATCTTCAGACGACCAGAGAAGTCATGCTGGAATTAGCCCGTTCGGGGGCCGATTTGATTGAACTCGGCTTCCCTTATAGCGACCCCATCGCGGATGGCCCTGTGATCCAGGCTTCGTACCAGCGGGCTCTGGATCGGAAAATTAAAGTCGACGACATCTTTGCAATGGTCGCCAGCCTCCCTGCAGAAGACTTCCCGCCCGTGGTCGCGATGGTCTCTTATGCCATTATCTTCCGCTACGGTGTGGAAAACTTTCTTACAAAAGCACGCCAGTCTCATGTCGCTGGTCTGATCGTGCCAGATCTGCCTGCCGACGAAGCCTATGATTTTTGTGCCCAGACCAAAGCGGCGAAACTGGATCTGATTCAACTGTTGGCTCCCACGACCAGTTGGGAACGGACACAGCAGATCGTTGCGACCTCAACTGGCTTTGTCTATTGCATTGCTGTTGCGGGCACAACGGGAGAACGCAGCCAGATTGCAGAAGCGCTGGTGTCACAACTGAAAAGAGTTCGCGGTATCACACAAACTCCCCTGTGCGTCGGATTTGGG
>JBGSVC010000161.1:0-11994 GCA_041753175.1 Planctomycetaceae bacterium | reverse complement strand
TGACTTGTGCCGATTGCACCACGACGTCTTTCAGTGGTTTATCCTGAGCGTTTGTCTGGACACTCCCCATCTTCATCAGGACATCCAAACTTGGCTGATCTGCCGTCTTGCCGAAGGCTGTGTATTGTCGATCCAGGTGAGGAACCGTTCCAACACACAGGAAAAACTGCGAACCTGCAGAATTCGGATCGTTCGTACGGGCCATCGAAATGACGCCCGGAACGTGTTTCTTATCATTGAATTCCGCAGCGATCGTATAACCCGGTCCACCCGTTCCATTGCCCAGCGGACAGCCGATTTGAACCACAAAATCTTCAATGATCCGATGCGCAATAATGCCATCATAAAAACCAATTTTTGTCAGACCGATAATGTTCTTACAATGTCCTGGAGCAACATCAGGCCACAAGTCGATCAGAATGCGTCCCATCGTGGTGGTTAACTCAATCTGATAGCTGGTCTTTGAAAAATCGACGTCTTTGATCGCCGTGTCTACTTCTGCTTTCCGGTTTTTAAGCATGTTCAATCGTCTTTATAAATTCGTCTGCGGATGGAAGCCTGCCTTGAAAAGGCAAAACGTGGTTGCAACAGGCAGCAGCACGCGGTTCCATCCTAAAAAAGGAAGCCTGACGAGAGACTAAATCGCGCCAGGACGGACAGTTGCAGCCCTTTGATTTTATCAACAGTCAGTTAATCTCGTGCGAAAATAATCATTGCTACAATGGCAACAACCAAGCCTGAGGTCTTCACTTCAGAAAGGTTCACCATGGTGATCACATCGACAAGTAATTTCGACAAGTAATTCCGTCATCAAAACAAAAAAGAAGCCTGCAGGCTCGTGACGCTCCGTGTCGAGGGTATCCATGCCCGGGTCTTAGCATCCTCGATCATCTCTTCGAAGTCAATCAAGCCAATCGACTGTTTTCAAATCTTTACAACATTCCGAATTTGAACAAACTTTCCACTTCCTATCTCTTGAAAACTCTCAGGCCCCTGATCAAACTTCCGCCAGTTCGGCATCCTGATTTTTGATCTGCTCCCACTGCTCGGGTGTGTATAAAACCTCCCGCGCCTGAGATCCATTATAGTCTCCGACAATCCCATCCTCTGCCATATAGTCCACCAGGCGCGCCGCGCGTCCATATCCGATCCCCAGGCATCGCTGCAACAACGAAACGCTACCCCGACGCTCTCGAACCACCACCTCGATCGCCTCCATGTAGACTTCATCGCGCTCCTTGAGCGCCTCAATTCCCGTCTTCCCAGGATCACCTGCGGCCTTCAATCGCACTAACTCCGGACTGTATTCAGGCTCGTAGTGTCGCAACGATCGAATCACCGAATTGACTTCTTCATCACTCACATACGTCCCCTGTGCCCGGCTCAAATTGCTCGTCCCTGGTGCCAGATACAACATGTCTCCGCAACCCAGCAAACGTTCGGCTCCCATCTCATCAAGCACCACCCGACTATCCGTACGACTGGCCACCTGAAACGAAACGCGTGCCGGCAAGTTGCTCTTGATCAATCCCGTAATCACATCAACGGTCGGCTTTTGTGTCGCCAGGACAAGGTGAATTCCCACCGCCCGCGACTTCTGTGCCAGCCGAATGATGTGCGCCTCAACATCTTTTCCAGACGTCATCATCATATCTGCCATTTCATCGGCAATGATCACGATATAAGGCATATGGCCGGGAATCTCTTCGGCTTCCTCACACTCGGGGTCAATATCCAGTCGCGTTAAAATCTCATCTTTGCCCAGCGCGTTATAGCCATCCAGATGGCGAACGCCGAAACGTGCCAACAGACCGTAACGCTCTTCCATCTTCTCAACGGCCCAACCGAGCACCGCTTCGGCTTTCTTCATATCTGTGATCACAGGATGCATCAAATGCGGAATCCGCATGTACGGACTCAGCTCCACCATCTTCGGATCAATCATCAGCATCTTGACTTCATCAGGACGACGTGTCATCAGCAACGATAAAATCAGCGTATTCAAACACACGCTTTTCCCCGTCCCCGTACGCCCTGCAATCAACAGGTGAGGCATTTTCGCCAGATCCACAGACAACGGACGCCCACTGACGTCTTTGCCCAGAAAAATCGGCAAACGCATCTTCGCTGTTTTCTCATGAGTGGCTTCAATCAGCTCACGCAGTCGCACCATCACCTGCTTCTCATTGGGCACTTCAACTCCCACTGTATTCTTTCCCGGAATCGGCGAGACCACGCGCACCGAAGGGACTCGCAACGCAATCGCCAGATCATCGGCAAGCGCCGTCACCTTCGAGACCCGCAACCCAGGTTCCAGTTCAAGCTCATACTGCGTCACGACAGGACCAGTATCAATTTCAGCCACCTTGACATTCAACCCAAACTGCTGAAACGTCGTTTCGATTGTCGCGGCCACTTGCTGTGCTTTTTCGGCCAGCATCTCGTAAGGAAAGTCCTCCGCATTCTCTAACAATTGCAATGATGGCAATAAATACGGTTTTCCCGTATTCGGCTTCGAGGTCGCAAACGTACTCCCGCTCGGCGTCAGCGCCGCTTTCTTCAGAGTCTGTTGAGCCAAGGGAGGATTGACCTTGAAATGTGGCTTGCCATTTTCTTCTTTGGCACTCTCCTGTTTAACACTGTCTTTTTTGACCCTGCTGTCTTTGACTGGCGCCACCAACAACGGCTCCTCAGCGGCATCGTTCAGCACCGCTTCCACAATCGGATCGACAAACTCATCGATCTCCAGTTCGTCCACCTCTGCATCCGTAGTGCTGCCAGGAGACACAGGACTGACCAACCGACGGTTCAACTCTGCTTTCAATTCCTTGGCACTAATCACATCACTGCACTGCCCCAACAGTTCTTCTTCGCTCGCCATCACTTTCTTGACCGGCACGATCGGTTCATCCGATTCCACAATTTCAGCGTCGATAATTGCCTTGACGACAGGTGTGGCGATCCGCCGGGCTGGCTCGATCATGACTGTCTCTACTATTTCAGACGACTCAACACTCAGATCGCTCGAAATACTTTCAAACATAATGCTCACGATCCGCCATGGTGCCGTCACACTCATCATGATCATCGACCAGATCAACCGATCCATCGACATCAACATCCCAGCCAGGAGTGAAGTCAGCACGATGATCAGCGTCCCTGCAAACGAAAACTCACGCGTCAAAAACCCCGTCAACACGGCACCGACATACCCTCCCGAACCATACACCGAGAAATGCCACGTCATCGAAGGGGCCAGCAGATGGCAGGCACTGGAAAACGCGATCGTCGAAATTGACCAGCCCAAGGTTCGCGTCAGAGGATCTTGCAACCGCGTTGCACACAACAACTGGAAATCAAAAATCACCACGCCGGCCAATAACCACAATCCGCCCAGTCCTAGAAACGACAACAGTCCAGCCGCAAACCGGCTCCCTGCTTCGCCACACCAGTTTCCAACATCCTGCGCGGCAGGATAAGCAACCGCAAACGGCGGATCGGCTGGATCATAGCTCGCGATCGACAGCGCAGCAAAAAAGGCTGCTGCCAGCAGCACCAACGCCAATAAATCTGTTCGCAACCGTGCTGTATCAATCATGGTCAACATCTGGGGAAAGAGTTCCATGGGATGTAAGCACACTCCGGCATGCCTACCTGCGAAAACCTAGCACACCCACGGCGCGCGGTCGGAAATTTCCAGTTTCCGAAGCCATTTTCCCTCAATTGAAACTCTTACAAGTCCGGTTAGATCATCTGGATAAGCTACACATCCCCACTCTTGAGAGTCTCGGTAACCCTTAACGCTTCCAACGTTTCCCTCGGATAAACTTCAAAAAGGAGCATCAACTTGAAAAAAAAAGATTAAAGACATTCACACCTTCCATCAGCCTCTCTTCTTGACGCACCCCTCCCCTCTGACCAGAATAAACCCTCCGCAATAAGGAGTTCGCTTCATGCAAGCCCGATTGATTCCTCTCGATGGCAGCCAGTCTCTACTCTTAACTCAGCCCATCATCGTTGTCGGTCGAAACGCAGAATACTGCGACATCGTCATCAGCCACGAAAAAATCTCTGCCGTCCACTGTATCATCGCCCAACAAGGCGGCTTACTGTTTTTGCGCGACATGAAAAGCACGAACGGCACTTTTGTCAACGATATCGCCATCATCCGCAGCATCGTCGCCCCCGGAGATCGAATCCGTATTGCAGAGTTCACCTTTGTGCTTCAGATCGATCGCGGCAACCAGTCTTTGACGATCGATCAACAACGTGACATCGTCACCCACGTCCCCAGGCCAACACCGCTGCCTGTCTCTCCACCTGCCATTGGGCCCCTCACTCCGTCTCAAGAATCTTCTATCCAGGTCTTCGACAGCTTCATCGGCAAATTCAAAGAGACCTAAGTACAAACGCCTTCAAATGCAAAAGTGACGGTCACATGCATCACATGACCGTCACCGATGTTACTCAAATGTCGAAGGGGCTTATGCCCCATCACGTCATTCTCTATCCAATTTCTCTTCGACTACTCCGACAGCGAAACACACACGATCTCCTTATCATTGCGTGCAAAACAGCATTTGTTTGCAAACGCCGGATAGCTCCACACGACATCACGATTAAATGCCGACGACGTCGGTTCCAAAATTTTGGCCCGTGACAATTCGTGATAGCCGTCTGGTTTTAGATCCGCAATAATCAAATCGCCTGTTTCGCTGAACAGAAAGAAATGCGCGCCATTTTTGATCACAAAACACGTCCCGCTGTTTGCAGGTCGTCCATCCTTTGATACCGGTTCCGTCGCCTGCCACAACCGCTCGCCTGTTTTCAAATCAAACGCCCGAAAAATCCCCGGCTTGCAGTCCGTCCCATACACGACTCCTTCTTCAAACACAGGCGCACTGTTGACGGAATATAACCCCGTCTGATTCGTTCCTTCCCATACGACCTGAGCCGACGGGCTCGTCGATGAAAGCTCATACAAGGCCCCCACCGTGCCGATCCCACTGGCAAACAGGTAGTCACCAGCTTTCAACGGCGGCATAATCGACATCCCATAACTCGGCTTGAGGGCAAACGACCAATAGACATCTCCAGTCAGTGGATTGAGACTGTTGAGTTTGTCGGCATCCCAAATTAATAATTGGTCGACGCCACCTGCGTTGATCAACGTAGCCGGCGAATATCCAATTTCACTGGCAGAAAGCCCTTTCCAGACGTCCTCACCAGTTTTCTTATTCACGGCAATCGCAATACTCCCCGGACCTCCGGCCAGCGTGATCAGCAGATCTTGATAGACCAAGGGATGACTCGCATATCCCCAGATCGGCGATTCAGTTTTGTAACGGTCTTTGATTTCAAATCCCCACACGACTGTCCCTGTCTTGGAATCCAGACAGGCGAGATGCCCCTCAGCTCCCAGCATATAAACCAGATCCCCATCGACGGTCGGTGTTGCCCGAGGACCATTCGGATACGAAATTTTATATTCACAATCGTAACGATACTCCCACACCTGGGTCCCGGTCGTGGCGTCCAGACATTGCAATCGTTCCTCACCTTTGAGTGTATTCCTGACGTTAGGATTCGGTGTCGTGTCCCCTTCTTTGACCAGATAATCAGCCACATACACAAATCCCCCCGCCACCGCAGGCCCTGCGTAACCCAGACCCACCTCTGCTTTCCACATCACCTTCGGCCCTTCAGCCGGAAATTCGCTCACGATCCCTGTCTCTTTCCACACACCATCGCGATCATTTCCCATCCATTGCGACCAATCGTCTCCTTGTACAGACGTCTCACACAGGACCGACGTCACACACACGGCGCATAACAACCACCCCATCCACACTGAGATCTTCATCGCTCTCTCCTTCATCGAGCCAGCTATCAAAGCAATTAATGTCTTGGCATTCTCGAACGCCCCGCCACTATCATAGACAACTCGTCTCGAGAGGAACAACTCAGTCATCATTGATCATCACAAAGTTCATCACTCGTCAATCTTCATTCGCCTAAGTCCATGTGTCTCGGTTGGCGACTCCCTGAAAACTCAGAAGCTCTATGGAAATCTATTCTCACAGAATTCCAACCAAAATGAGTTTGCAGCTCACAATGACGCTCAAAACGCACCAGAAATCCAGGTGGAGTCATCGAATCTGTGAAATTCGCCACACTACTTATGATTTGTTGTAAGTCTCAGGAGACATCGAAGACTTCACGATCGATGAGGCCAATGCGGGAATTTCTCCACGCAAGAGCCACCTAGACATGAGATTGAGCAATATTTCTATAACCCTTCCCGCGGCGAGATCGAAATAGTCACTCTTATGCAAAAGCTTTGGCATATCCAAAACTGCTCGATTTTTCATCATCTGACAGACGAGCAGCTTGCGCGATTGGAAAAAAATGCCAAACTGCAGAACTTTCCCAAGGGAAGTGTGGTTTACCTTCCAGACGATGCCTCCAATGAGGCATTCATTCTGGCATCGGGGCGTATTCGCCTGTGCTCCACCAGCATTGACGGCAAGCAACTCATTCAAGGATTTATCGAACCCGGAGAAATCTTCGGTGAGCTTTCCCTCGTTGAACAGGGCGCACGAGAAGATCGAGCTGAAGCCGTCAGCGATTCAACCATTGTGTCCATTTCAAAAGTTGAGTTTCAGCACCTTATGATGACGTCATTGGATGTGACGCTGGGAATCACCAAACTGATCGGACTGCGTCGTAAGAAGATCGAACGACGACTCCGAAACTTGCTGTTTCGCTCGAATCGTGAACGGATCATTCATCTCTTGCTGGAACTCGTCGAGTCGTATGGGCATCAGGTGGCCAGCGGCACCGAGATTGATATCCGACTTTCTCATCAGGAATTGGCCTCGATCATCGGAGCAACACGAGAAACGGTCACCACCGTCCTCGGCGAAATGCAAAGCCAAGGCTTGCTGACGATTAGTCGACAGAAGCTGGTGCTGTTATCTTTAGTCAGGCTGGCGAACGAAGTCGGCGTTGCCGAACCAATTCTTCCTCAAAAACGAAAACAAGAAATGCAGAACGCTTTGCCTCCCTTAATGTCTCGAAATGATAATTCGCAAACATTGGGATGAATGTGAAATGATTCACACACAGGCATCCATACCTGCCCAGTATAATATGGGACTTACCACAGCAGATTAAGTGAATTCGTATGACTTTGGAAAAGCAATTTAATTCCGATTGGCAAAGTTGTCAGCCAGGTGACCTGCGTCGTTTCGCACACGAGCAACTAGCCACGGAACGTCGGGAGTTTTTAGTCAAATCGAGCAGTCTTCTGGGCGGCTCACTACTTTCCATGGCAGGCTTATATGCCATTTATTACCAAATGACTTCAGAAGCCGAACCGGATTTCGGTGGAATCGTGTGTTCGAAGGTTCGTTCAAATCTCAGCGCATACGCGCAACATCAGCTCGATGAAACACTCAGTGAGACCATTCGAATTCATCTCTCTCAATGCCCCGGTTGTCAGGCAGCCATGCTTCAGATCTCAAGCTGAAGCAGACTGCGCATACCCTTGTCAGATGCTGGCGGGATGAAAAGTGGATATCAAAGATAACAACAAACACCGCCTCAGAAAATCGCAACACCTACGAGCTATACCACGGGCGTTGCAAGCTGATTAACAATACCGAAACGCTTCATCCGTAGTGATTTCTTCAGCTCGCGAACAGGCTGCTTTCAAATCCTGGAGGTGTACCTCCCGGATCATCACGACAGTCTCCCTTCAAATGACGTCATGACGAAGAGCGTCGTCCTCGGTAGAACCGCTCAATTCTCCCCACAGAAACTCCTGAATGAAACGCGACCAGACAAAGCTGGTTAATCAATGTTGTCATCATGATCCCTCGACGATTCCAGCGACGAGCAGATGTCAACACCGCCTCTTCGCTGATCTTCACACGTCCGAGCTTGCGCGCACGTCGCACAATTTCATAATCTTCCATCATCGGCCAGGGGCGAAATCCATGCATGCCAAGAAAATCCTCGCGACGCAGAAATAGTCCTTGATCTCCATAGGGCAAACTCCACCAGCGTGATCTGAGATTCGCGCCCCACTCTACCCACCTCAGCAGACGACGTTCTCCATCAATGCCGAGTCGAAACGCCCCAAGCACAACGCCGCCAGATAAGATCCGATCGATCTCGTCAAAAGCTCGTTCCGGAAGCATTGAATCCGCATGGAGAAAAAGCAAATACTCTCCGCTGGCAAGCGCTGCCCCGGCGTTTAACTGGCGACCACGTCCACCCTTGACGCTCACGACCCGCACCCGATGCTCACGAGCAATCTCAACTGTCTGATCCTGGCTTCCCCCATCGGCAATAATAATCTCAATGGCACCTCCCTCAAACCGGTCAGTGGCCATTTTGATCGCTTCCAACTGTCTGGGGAGTGAGGACTCTTCGTTCAATGTCGGAATAATAATCGACAGTTTCGCAGATTGATCCCCCACGAGGATTTTCTCGAAGTCACCTCCAAGTTTTCGACACACCAGTAGATCGTCAGGCTCATCAATATCCGAAAGTTCGTCCAGTAACGAATAGCTCAGACGAAGTTCCTGGCATCTGCGAATTGTGGATTGAAGAACTTCGGAACGACCCCACGCGATCTCATGAAACAAATGAGCTTCCGGCTCACGCATCCCGATCAAATAATAGCCACCATCCAGGGCAGGTCCGAGCACAACATCGACGACACGCAGTTCATCAAATGCTCGGGAAAGTATGGTTTCATCCAGTTCAGGAGAATCGGTTCCGATCACAACATACGGCCCACCGGGTGAGCTTGATGACGATCGGATCGCATGATCCATGCGATCCCCCAATGTTTCACCGGTTTGAGATTTGAATTCAGCCGACGGCATCAACTCTTTGAGGACTTCAATATCAGAACCGGAATAATGGACGCAAACCTGACACGACTCTTGCTCCTGAAACCGTTTGACAGTTTGCCATGTGCGCCGGATCAAGGCGGCATGCAGTTGTGCAGCCCCTTCGTTTCCTAAGGCTGGAATCAGTCGTGTCTTGGTGTTTCCGGGTTGTGGGACACGCGACATGATGATCAATCGACCAACCGTCTTGCCAACAGCAGACATGCTGGAAGAATTCTCGGGAAGAGTCGAATCAAATTGTAGAAATCGCTGCGTCATAGGTTACAAATGATATGTTTCATGCGGGCTATCGGTCAGAGAAAATCTTGTTCAATGGCAACTCAGTGTAACCGAATCAAAGTCTTTAAGAACCATTTGGTCCATGGCGTCAATCGAGTTCGATTATATTGATCGCCAAGTTTTCGGATCGCCTCAGCTTGAGTTGGATAGGGATGAATCGAAGACCCTATCGAGGCTAAACCGACTTTATTGTTCATCGCTAATGTTATCTGCGAGATCAGATCACCCGCATAAGCACTCACAACACTCGCCCCGACAATGCGGTCAGTCCCAGCCTTGACATGAATCCTAGCAAATCCTTCGGTTTCCCCCTCCAGAATCGCACGGTCGATTTGTGCCAAAGATTGTGTGAATGAGTTGATCTTGATTCCTTTCTCCCGGGCTTGTTGAGGTGTCAATCCGACGTGTGCTACCTCAGGCGAAGTGTAAGTGGCCCACGGAATCAGTAAGTCAGAGGCTCGACCCCTCCCAAAAAATAGCGCATTGCGTATCAACAACCGCGCTTGAAAATCAGCTGCGTGCGTAAACTTGAAGGGAGAACAGATATCGCCCGCGGCAAAGATGCGGGGATTTGACGTCCTCAACGCGTCATTGACTTGCACACCGCGTTGATCATATTCAACTCCTGCAGCTTCAAGATCCAGGCCTTCAATATTGGGAGCCCGACCCACCGCGACCAGAATTTCGTCAAAAGAATCGGTATGAAGCTGACCGGAAGTCACCGATTCGATGACTCTTTTCCCCGAGCGCTCAGAGATCTGTTTGATCGTTGTTTGAAATCTCAGATCGACATGGTCTCGCTTGAAGGCTGTTGCCAAGATTGCTGTCGCGTCTTCATCGTCTCGACCCAGCAAACGAGAACCAGTTTCGTAAATCGTGACATCACTGCCGAATCGTGCAAACGCCTGAGCCATTTCACACCCAATCGGGCCCCCACCAATCACAGCCAGACTCCCAGGCAGTTCCGTCAACGAGAATAACGATTCGTTGGTTAGATACTTGACATCAGCCAATCCTGGAATTGGAGGGGCGCTGGCGCGTGCTCCCGTACAAATAGCGGCTTTCTTGAAACGCAATTCAGCATCTCCCACACGCAACGACCTACCACCTGATGTGAACGTTCCCTGTCCCAGAAAAACATCGACTCCCAACGATCGAAAACGGGCAGCCGAATCATGGTGACTGATTTCAGAACGAAGACGCCTCAGTCGTTCCATGACAAACGAAAAATTGATCGTTGGATCAAGATCTAGCTGAACTCCCAACTCGCGTGAATCTCGTACGCTCGCAATCCTCCGCGCTGCACTGATCAGCGCCTTCGAGGGCACGCATCCGACATTCAGGCAGTCACCTCCCATCAAATGTCGCTCGACCAGCGCGACTTTCGCACCAAGTCCAGCAGCTCCAGCCGCTGTGACCAATCCTGCTGTTCCAGCACCGACAACAACTAGATCATACAGAGGCTGTGGCTTGGGGTTGATCCAGTCTGCCGGGTGAACATCAGCCACCAACGAACGATTGAACTGATCATCAGGCACAAGGACCGGCTGATAAGCGACGGCATCAAGGGAATTCATCATCGAGTCATTTCTATCAAAAATGAGAAGGCAAGGTTATGAACCCGTTATGAGCTGTGGTGTTGTCCGTTCTCAGTCACGAGTTGGTTGGAATCAGACTCTGGCAGTTGAGGGCGTTCAATATCCGTCGTAAATCCTGATCGGGTGCGAAACTTCTTCAATACAATTCTGATCACAAATGGCAGCAGCCCCACAATGACAAAGGCAACTAACAATTGCGGACTCACGATTCCTCGAAGTCCAGACTCTGCCAGAACCTTCAAAGACGGAACAGAAGAACCTGCATAAACATAAGCAGCAGTTCCAGGGAGCATCCCCAACTGACTAACCCACCAATACGTCCATAATTTAATTGGCAACACACCCATAACGACATTGATCACAAAAAACGGAACGACCGGAATCAAACGCAAGGTAAACAGATAAAAGGCCCCCTCTTGCTCAAGAGCCTTGTGAAACGATTGCAGCTTACTTCCAAACCGTGATTCGACGGAGCGTTTCAGCAGGTAGCGACTCAGCAGAAATGCCAGCGTAGCACCGGACGTAGACGCAAAGCTGACCAACAACAAACCCTGCCAGAAACCAAACAGCCACGCCATCAACAGCGTCATCGCCGTAGCACCGGGCAATGAGAGTCCGGTGACAGTGACATACGCACAAAACGCGACCACAATCACCAGCCAGGGATGAGCGGCTTTGTATTGACGAAACTGCAATTCCTGAGAGGCTAATGAATTCAGTGTCAGCCAATCACCAAACATCCACACAGCAAACCCAATCAGACCGGTCACAAAAACCAGCACCAACACACGGGTCGCCCAGCCACTCTTGGGAATACGCTTTTCCACGTGTGGCATCGAAGATGTCGGACTTGAATCGTTCATGGAGTTTCCAGATGAATAGAAGTAATCAATACCAGACGAAGTGACGCGACCCGTTATTTCTATCGACTGCCGCTTCCTGTCCTGACAGGAGTCAACGGGACTTGATCAACCGGCTTATTAGCCTGATCATTCAATGACCAGTTGTAATCTTGATACTTCACTCGGACATTCGGCTGCATCACAAACGACTGTGCCTGTTCGGGGAGATAAGGATTGAGCAACCGGAATCGCTCTTTGTGAGATGGACCAAAATCCGATCCAAACCAATCCAGAATAGCACTCAGATAAATCGTCCCTGAAGAATCAATCACAAAGTTTTCAGAACGACTG
>JBGSVC010000160.1:0-5105 GCA_041753175.1 Planctomycetaceae bacterium | reverse complement strand
ACCAGCAGGAACTGGTGCGCACGGGCATCTCGATCAAAGACTTCGAAAGCATCAAAGAACCCGGCGAGCAAGGCACATTTTCGGCCAATGAAGCCCGGGCATTAGGCTTTCTGATTCATCATATTGCCAGTTCACGTGATGAAGTCGCCCAGCTTTATGGGTTGCCAGCAGAAGCGATGCGCGAAGATTTTTCAGCCGGTGAGAAGCCGTCGGTCCGCCTGATTCATATCTCGGAAACTATTGATCCTGTGTTGGAAGCATTCATCGAACGCCAGATCCAGCGGGCACTCTCTGCCGGGGCCAATACACTTGTCTTTCAAATCAAATCGCCGGGAGGATACCTGCTCTCAGGCGAGAATCTGGCCAATCGCATCATGGATCTGCGTGAGCAGAAAGTCCACACGATTGCTTATATTCCCGAACAGGCTTATAGCGCCGCTGCCATCGTCGCTTTGGCCTGCGACGACATTTATATTGTTCCCTCGGCCCAGATCGGCGACGCGGGCCCTATGGAGATCCACGCTGGCGGGCAGTTCGAGCGCGTGCCTGAAAAAATCCTCAGCCCGTTAAAACAGCGTCTGAAATCAATTGCAGAAGCCAAAGGCCGACCACCGGCGTTGCTTCAGGCAATGTCGGACAAAGACCTTCTCGTCTATCAAGTGACTCATCGAGATCATGGACGCATCTGGTATCTGTCAGAAGAAGAAATCCATGCCTCCAACGGGGAATGGATTCAGGGACGTCTTGTTCCCGAAACTGACAAAAATGAACTTCTGACTGTCACCGGTGATCGAGCCGTCGACCTGAAACTGGCGACTGCGGTCGTAGCAGATGATGATGAACTGATTGCTCGTCTGGGAATGCCCCCGGGCACGTTGCTGATGGGTGTGGAACGCACGTGGATTGATACGCTG
The DNA here is from genome assembly GCA_041753175.1 of Planctomycetaceae bacterium. Classification (GTDB taxonomy): domain Bacteria; phylum Planctomycetota; class Planctomycetia; order Planctomycetales; family Planctomycetaceae; genus SXPC01. The sequence continues at coordinate 4,191 of JBGSVC010000160.1, read as the reverse complement.
GTTTTCTTTCTCTCCACCCCTTCGGTCGCTGGCTTCCTGTTGTTTCTGGGGATCATGTTTCTGTATATCGAAGCTCACTTTTTCACTGGTTTTTTCGGCATTCTGTCGACAGTTTGCTTTGCCGTATTTTTCTGGAGTAAGTTTCTGGGAGGGACCGCCGGCTGGCTGGAAGTGATCCTGTTTTTGTTGGGTGCAATCATGCTGCTCTTGGAAATATTCGTCATCCCTGGGTTTGGCGTGTTTGGGATTTCGGGGATCTTGTTGATTCTGGGGTCGCTGGTCATGGCGTTTCAATCTTTTGGCAACTACGAATCCGGTGGGGATTGGTATCGCCTGCTGTCGACGCTGGGCACACTTTCGGGAACACTATTAGCCGTGATCGTTATGGGGGTCATACTCAGTTCGATGCTTCCTTCATTACCGATTTTCAGATCGATGGTTCTGGTTCCCGATGCTGGATCTTCTTCATCTGGCCCACGATTGCGTCCAGACCTCATGGGTGGAACGGGTTCTCCCTCATCGATCCAGCAACTCACCGGAATGCGTGGCAAAGCCGTGACGCTCTTGAGACCTGCTGGAAAAGTCCGCATTGATGGCGACGTGTATGAAGTTTTCAGTGAAGGTCCGCTCATCCCAGAAAATGCTGATGTTGAAGTCGTCAGTGTGCGTGGGCGTCGAATTGAAGTCCGTGAGATTGTCTGAGATCCGATGGCGTTGGTTTCAAATCGCCTATTCGCGTCGATGAGCACGCGCCAGGACAGCGACATAAACAGCTTTTGCTCCCGCTTTTTTCAGGAGCTTGGCGATTTGATGCATGGTTTGGCCTGACGTCAGGATGTCGTCCACGATCAACAGATTCTTGCCTTCAACGCATTTCCTGGAACGAACTTGATACAGATCGCGAACATTCGCAGTTCTCTCGTGCTGAGCCAATGTATGCTGCGGCCGATTGGAGCGAATTTGACGCAGACATGAGACAAGATAGGGAATCTTCAAACCATGTGCGGCTTCTGTGGCCATCCACCCAGGGGCTGCGTTAAATCGACGTCCCCATCGCCAGAACGGAGTCGGGACTGCGACGACGCCATCCAGATCCCAGCCTGCCCAACGAGGGGAGTGATTCTCGATTAGTTTTCTGGTGAGAAGGCGTGTGAGCGGGTAATTCCGCTCATGTTTGCAGCGTAGGCACGCCTGTGCCAGTTCAGTTTCGTATCGACCCAGTGCGATGACTTCCTCGAAGGCAAATGCATCGTTTCGGCAATGGATGCACCCATCTTCATCGGAGGCAAATGGACCAACGGTGGCTGCACATCGCAGGCATGCCAGACGATTCGGGTCCGTCATCTTTTGCTGACACTCAAGGCACAGACCTGTTCGTTGCGGCTCCGTAAGTCCCTGCTCGCAGGCCAGGCAGGATCGAAGGAACAATAAGTCAACGAGCTCCTGCCTGAGTGTGTTCCATGTCGATTTGACCATCCTCGACCCTTAGGTAATATGGGAGTCTGACCAGTTATTAAAAGGCTCCAGTCGATGCACAGCCCCCTGAATTGATATCACTCATCGTTGGCGATAGACAGATGTCACACCCGGAAATTCCTGTCACTGAGAAGAAAAATCGCCGACTGCCGTCTTAAAAGGTCTTCAAGTCTGCAGAATTCCTCGCTGAATTTTGGCATCGGGTTGATTGACCGTCTGGGAAGTCAATGATATAGTGGCGAATTCCTACCCGCATTGCGGTCGGTTGTTGCATTGGTATTTGTGGTCAAATATCTGTGTCCGCCGCCCCAAAGTGGTAAAATCCCATTTTGACGACCAACGGATTAGTAACGGTTTATCGGTTATGCCCACAATCAATCAACTTGTTCGCAAACCTCGCAAAAAACAAACTGCAAAAAGCAAGACGCCACTTCTGGAAGGGTGTCCACAAAAACGCGGGGTTTGTTTGCAGGTCAAAACCATGACTCCCAAAAAGCCAAACTCGGCCCTGCGGAAAGTGGCCCGTGTGCGGTTGTCAAACGGAAAAGAGCTGACCGCTTACATTCCGGGGGAAGGCCACAACCTTCAGGAACACTCCATCGTGCTCGTGCGTGGTGGTCGCGTTCGCGACTTGCCGGGGGTGCGTTATAAAATTATTCGCGGTGCCTTGGATACCCTCGGCGTTAACGGGCGTAAACAGGCTCGCAGCCGCTATGGAGCCAAACGCGCCAAGCCAGGCGCACCTGCAGCCGGCAAAGCGGGAGCAGGTAAAAAGAAATAGTCTGAACCTGAGCAGGCATCGGGGCTCGTTCAACAGCCTAATTCTTTATTGTGCCTGCCTTTTTCGAACTCATCACGACATGTACCTCCTGAATTTAAACTCATTGACATCTTCCACAGGCGGCTGAACGATTTTTTCGGCTTCTTTCCAAGACATTTTTTCTGGATTACTGTTTCATGGCTAAAAGCTTTACTGCCAGTCGCGATCAACTCAAACCTGATGCCCGGTATCAATCGATTCTGGTTTCGAAGTTCATTAATTGCCTGATGTGGGACGGCAAAAAAAGCGTTGCCCAGGAAGTGTTCTATTCTGCCTTGGATCGCATCAAGGAGAAAATGCCCGAAGAAGAACCCCTCGATGTCTTCTTGACAGCCATCGACAATGTCAAACCGCATATCGAAGTTCGCTCTAAACGAGTCGGTGGTGCGACTTATCAGGTTCCAACACCGGTCCCCAGCAAACGTCAACAGACACTGGCAATTCGCTGGTTGCTGGCGGCGACTCGGGCTAAAAAAGGCCGACCGATGCACGTCAACCTCTCTGACGAATTCATGGCCGCCTTCAAACGTGAAGGAACCGCCGTCACAACGCGAGAAAACGTCCACCGCATGGCAGACGCCAACAAAGCGTTTGCACACTTTGCCTGGTAGTTTCACTGAAAACTACACGACAAACTTAAACACGATAGCCGAGGATGAACTCCTCGGCTTTTTTCTTATCCCGAGCGATGCTATCTTGCATGGCGTTGCAGGTCAGGCCGACATTTTGCAACCCTGGCCTCTATCTCCGTTATTCTAACGGTGATTGCTCATCCCGACTCTCCTCCCCACGACTTTCAACGGATTGTCTTCCATGATTTCCGAGCTTTCCAATATTCGAAACATTGGCATCATTGCCCATATCGACGCCGGCAAAACGACCACGACTGAGCGAATTTTGTTCTACACAGGCACGTCGCATCGCATGGGCAATGTCGACGACGGCAACACAAACACCGACTTCGACCCCGAGGAATCCAAACGTGGGATTACGATTTACTCCGCTGCCGTGACGGCACGGTGGAAAGACTGCCGGATCAACATTATTGACACGCCGGGGCATGTTGATTTTACCGCAGAAGTTCAGCGATCATTGAGAGTTCTTGATGGGGGAGTCGTCATCTTCAGTGCCGTCGAAGGCGTTGAGGCGCAAAGCGAAACAGTTTGGCGCCAAGCCGACGAATACAACGTCCCCAGATTGTGCTTTATCAACAAAATGGACCGCATCGGGGCAGATTTTGAACGAACCCTCAAGCAGATCGAAACGCGCCTTCAAGGCAAGCCCTTGCCGGTCACGATTCCGATCGGTGCGACCAGCATTGGCAATGACCCGTTTCGCGGAATCATCGACCTGATCAGTATGAAGGCTCTTTTTTTCGATCCCGAATCAAAGGGACTGACAATCAAGGTGGAACAGATTCCGGAAGACTATCAGCTAATCGCCGAAACATGGCGGGCCAACCTGCTCGAAGCCATTTGCGAGTTGGACGAAGCAGTGATGACCGCCTATCTGGAGGGGGAACCCATCGACGAAGCGGACATCCACCGCCTGTTACGGCAGGGGACCCTCAATCGGCTGTTTCAGCCGACGTTTTCCGGCTCATCACTCTCCTTCATCGGTGTTCAGCCTGTCCTGGATGGCGTGAATCGTTATCTCCCCAGCCCTCTGGATCGCCCCCCCGTGGTTGGCGAAAATCCATCCTCCAAGCGCGGCGGGGAGGAAATCCGCAAAACAGATATCAACGAACCCGTCTGCGCGTTGATCTTCAAAATTGTCGCCGAACAACATGCGGATCTGTGTTTTGTGCGTGTCTATTCGGGGCGGTTAAAGTCTGGCACGAAGCTGATCAATCCACGGACAGGCAAAAAAGAAATGATCAGCCAGTTGTGGCACAT
>JBGSVC010000159.1:0-4603 GCA_041753175.1 Planctomycetaceae bacterium | reverse complement strand
GCTATGATTATATCAACAACGTCATTGTGACGCAGACGGGGACACGTCTACGATTCAAGCCGGCCATTGGTGTCGCGATTCTACGTGAATGTCTGGCAGGACTGGCGGCATTGCATCGAGAGGGGATCGTGCATGGAGACTTAAAGCCGTCCAACATTATGCTCAAGAGAACGGGAAACGCGAAACTCATCGATTTTGGTTCGGCGTTTCATCTGGAGGATCTCCCGGCGATTCAAACCTGGACACCTCGTTATGCCGCTCCGGAACTTCTGGAGGGCGAACAGCATTCAACGTCTTCGGATTTGGTGAGTCTGGGTTATGTCTTTTTCGAAATGATTTCAGGCGTGAGCCCGTTTCAGGGGATTACCAACATCAACACGTTAACGGAAGCCAAACACGCGTTTCCTGAAAAGCTCTGTGAGTTGTTGCCTCCTGATCTGGCAGAGAATGATCTGTTGACGAGTTTGATCCGGGGGATGGTCAACCCAGATCCGTCACAACGCTTCCCGACGGCAGATGAAGCCGATTTATCAGAGACCGGTGCTGCCTGCCTGGAGCGTCAGCTTGTGCATGTGAATCTGGATACTCAGCACGAGCACGATATTCGTCATTTACTCGATGAACTGACGGATGCCAAAGAGGGCTGAGGAGAGTGCAGTCGGCATTAAGCTGAATCAAAAGTAATGGGTTGATGGGTTGTCATCACTGCATCCAGAGCCGAGAGGGCTTTTTCAACAACGCACAGGTCTTCACCGGCGGGAACAGGAATCAACCCTCCAGCGATTCGTCGACAATAATGATCGATGAGCACCTCCACGGCTGCGCGTTCCTGATGGAGAACTTCCGTCTGCCAACTGCCTGAGTGGAGCGTCCATGACAAATCAACCGGGCTATTGATCAAGGCTTCGCCTTGCGCACAGACAATTTTTGCAGAGAATTCTGCAGGTGGTTGCAGCGTCTGCGCCTGAGCAATGAACAGACGCGCCGGCTCGTGAGGAGAGCGCTTGCGTCTGAGCTGAAAAACATATTTAGAACATCCCCCGGTGGATGCCTGCTCGATGTCAACGCAGTGAAGGTCTCGTCCCAGGAGAACAAAGGCCCAATCCAGCAGCGAGGCGACAAGAGGGTGTTGAGTCAGTGACGTTGATCCGGTGGGAAAAGTCAGTTCAATGTGCTGGGCGATCCCGAGCTTCGTAGAGATGAGTTCCAGCAGACGCAACATGGCGGGCTGATAGCGCCAGGTTAACCCCGGACAGCAAAACTGGGAGCCAGATAGAGAAGAAGGGTGGCTCGATGGAAACGCTGCAATATCAATTGAGGTTGGGCCAAGAAACAGAATGTTTTTGTTGAAGTGATCAGCGAGTCTGGTAAGTGGCGTCCACGGTGACTTCAGGCAGATCAAAGCTTCGATCTGGTTGTTGTGGAAAAGGTCGAGCAGTGAAGGTGTGGCTTTGGAGCGCAAGAGTTGAGCGGCTTGCTTAGCACACATCCAGGCGGGATCATAAACGGAGTTGATCTGAATGCGATGAGCATATTTGACGAAAATAGGGAGGTAGGTCTGACGAAGATCATCGGGGGCTCCGATCAGTCCGAGTTGAATCAGTCGTGGTTGACGCTGGATGTTTTTCAACGCAAGACCCGTCATCCTGAATAAAGATCATCTGGTTCAAAGAAACGAGATCGATTGTGAAATTAAAATGGAATTCCTATCAGGCGCTGATGAGATACTGAATGACCACGTAGGCGACATACATCAAAAGAAAGGGGATGCCCATCCAGCGTTCAAAATGTCCCTGTCGCGAGGCTTTGAAGATGATCAGACGGAAATAGGCCAGTATGATCAACATGGAAGGGAGGTGGACGTACATAAAAATGGCGGGGACTTTGGCGGTCGGTTCGATGAGGGGCAGGGGACTGGCCAGGAGCGCAAAGCCTGTCACGAAGAGAATATTCAGGACATCGGCTCCGATGATATTTCCAACCAGAAGTTCGGGATGGCCTTTGCGGACTGCCGTGATCCCCACGACAAATTCCGGGAGTGAAGTCCCCAATGCGACCAGCGTTGAAGCGAGAACAATTTGAGGGATGCCCACTCGCAACGCAAGTTGGTTGACAGACTCAATGACAAAGTGACCTGAGCCAACCACAAGGATAAGGCCTGCCAGCAACATGCCGAAGAGGACCGGATAGCTCAATTTCCGTGCGTGCTGATCGTCGACATGAAAGACTTCACCAGCTTTGGCTTGTTCAGCCAGATGGGGAGAGATCGTAAAACTTTCGGATTTGGTGGGATGTTGGTTGGCCCAGATGACAGAAAAGTAGAGATAGATGGCCAGCAGTGTGACTAACAGGATCCCGACAACACGTGGGATCTGGGCATGAAGCGGGTCGATAAACCAGCAGTAATAACAAATAACGGCCAGGAGAACTCCCGATCCAAACTGCACCCAGCCTTGTCGACTCAGGAGAAACTTATCCGCAGGGAGGCGGGTGAGCAGGCAGCAAAGCCCGAAGATCAAGGCGGAATCGACGATCACCGATCCGACGGCATTGCCCAGAGCCAACCCCGCCTCACCTTGAAAAGCCGCCATCACGGAAACGGCACATTCCGGGGTGGTTGTGCCCAGTGAGACGATGGTTGCTCCCACGATGACAGCAGGCATACCAATTCGATACGCGATTCCTGTGGCACCTTCGACCAGCCATTCGGCTCCAAATTGCAGGACATAAAGCCCCACAGCCGCGACGATCATCAAGACGATGTTGCCTTGCTGAGTGAACCATTCAGAAGGGATGAGATATTCCAATGAGGCACCTTAATTTACAGTCCTGCAAGATCAATGCGGACTGGCGTTGAGCAAAACCGGTAAACGTGTTTGTTTATATTAATGGTTTTGCAGAACATTGAGAATGCTCAATTAGATTATGCGGCGCTGCGATTTTCGTCATCTTCGCCGGAGGTTGATTTGCGCTGCGAGGGGAAAGTGACAAGATCACTGATGTTTCCGTTGAGCGAGACTTCCTGGTAGTCGCCATCCTGCTGGCAAAGTGTCGTCATGACGGGGGTCATGGGGTTGAGCATCGTCGAGATGACTTTGGCATCGATCGTGGTCTGCGGGACAACAGAGAGCCTGAATCTCTGGTACATCATGGGAAGGGCGGTAGAGAGGATCTGGAGAGCCAGACCTGCACCGACACACATGCGTGGACCTGCACCGAAGGGGAGATAGCTATAGGGGCTGACAGAGGCAGCCAGCCAGCGATCGGGATCAAAACGTTGGGGATCCGGGTAGAAATCAGGGCGATGATGGGTCATGAACTGACTGAAAATAATGGCTGAACCCGTCGGAATCTGGAAGGGACCAAGTTCGACCGGTTCGACGTTGATGCGCTGTGAATAGGCAGATGCCGGCATGATGCGCATGCTCTCTTTGATGACGCGTTCAAGATATTTGAGGTCCGGCAGGTCTTCGACCTGTGGGGAGCGCCCCTGGAGCACTTTCTGGAACTCCTCCAGTAGTTTCTGGGCAATCTCGGGATGTTGGCTGATCAGCAGGTGCGTCCAGGTGAAGGTGTGGGCTGTGGTCAGGTGAGCGGCTGCAAAAAGAAGCGTGATATGTCCGACGAGTTGATCGTCGTTGATGTCACCCTCGTCATCATGAGCCTGAAGCAGGAGGGAGAGAACGTCATCACCTCGACTGGGTTGTTGACGTTTCATGGTGGCAAATTGCCGAACCTTTTGTTCGAGTTGTTCGCCGAATGCGAGCATGCTTTCGTATTCGTCGGCCAAATCAGGATGTGAGGCGAAAGCCATCGGGCCAAGGCGGTGGTTATAACGGACCCACTGATCGATCATGTGACCGATTTCATAGGCTTTTTCGGGATGATCGATCCCGAACAGGAGTGCCGAAGTCATGCGGAGCATGTATTGAGTCATTTCGGCGTTGATATCGACAGTTTGTCCGATTTGCCAGGAATCAATCAGTTCGCTGGTGATGGTGCGAATGGTGCTGGCATAGGAGGCGATGGAGCGTCTGGAAAATGGTTCCTTGACGAGACGTCGATGACGACGATGTTCGTCGTCGTTCATGCTCAACAGGCCCTCCGTGAGTCGTCTTTGGGAAGAGCGTCTGGAACCGCGGAGGGCAAAGAAGCGCGAGTGAAATTTCTGAGGCTGACTGAGAAGGATCTGATTGTATTGCGGGTGAAAAACGAAATACGCCTTGGCCTGTTCATCTTCCACACAGGCGATATCGCCATGCGTTTGATGAAGCTGACGCATCATGGCGATGGGGTCATCAGCAAAGTTCTGCATACTCGTTTGTGTGACAGGCAGGGCTGTCTTGTGCGTGCTGGACATCGGTACGACATAGCTTTCAGTCAAAGGTGTTCCACCTCCGGCTGTGGCACGTCCCGAAAAAGGGCACAGTTTGACCTCATCCATGAGAATCGAGCATTTCGTATTAGAGAATCGTCATTGAGTCCTGAGAGCCTCTGGGCGTCGTGCGGCAGAGGAGAGAACAATCGTGTGTGTCAATCAGAATGGTGGGTGATGCAGATTTTGAATCAATAAAAAAGAAAAACTGCATGATGAACTCAAGAG
>JBGSVC010000158.1:0-7868 GCA_041753175.1 Planctomycetaceae bacterium | reverse complement strand
ATACACATCGAAGGCCTTGAAAAATGAAAACTCCGTACTATTTCACCACAAAATTCACCATCTTCCCCACCACAACCACACTCTTCACCACACTCTTCCCCTCCAACTGGGCAACGATCTGCGGATCCGCTTTCGCGGCTGCTTCCATCTCCTCCTGACTCGCTCCCGCGGCGACTTTGATCTTCGCCTTGAGTTTCCCGTTGATTTGCACCGGGATCTCGAGTTCGGTTTCGATGAGTTCAGAGGGGTCGTATTTCGGCCAGGGGGCGTGGGCGAGGGACTCGGCGTGGCCGAGGGTTTGCCAGAGTTCTTCAGCGAGGTGCGGGGCATACGGGGCGAGGAGACGCACGAACGCATCCATCGCCGCTTTCGGGCGCGGAGTCTGTCCCGCAAATTCGTTCGTGAATTCCATCATCCGGCTGATGGCCGTGTTGAGGGAGAGCTTTTCGATGTCGTCCGTCACCGCCTTGATCGTTTTGTGGAGGAGGCGGGATTGGTCGGCGGTCATCGGGACATCGTCGATGGCGGGGTTGAGGGTGACGTCGTCAGCAGTTTCGTCGGTGATCATCCGCCAGGCGCGAGCGAGGAAACGCGAGACCCCTTCGACACCCGTCATCTGCCAGGGCTTGGTCGCTTCGAGTGGGCCCATAAACATTTCATAAAGCCGAAGGGCATCGGCTCCATATTGGTTGACGACGTCGTCGGGATTGATGACGTTGCCGCGAGACTTGGACATTTTTTCATTGTTCTCGCCAAGGATCATCCCCTGATTGACGAGCTTGTGAAAAGGCTCTGCTGAGGAGAGATAGCCGAGGTCGAAGAGGACTTTGTGCCAGAAGCGGGCGTAGAGAAGATGGAGGACGGCGTGTTCGGCACCGCCGATATAAAGGTCGACAGGGAGCCAGTATTTTTCGAGGTCCGGGTCGATGAAGAAGTCGGCGTTTTTGTTGTCGGCAAAGCGAAGGTAATACCAACACGAGCCGGCCCATTGAGGCATCGAGTTGGTCTCACGTTTGAGCTTAACGCCGTCGTCGGCGGTCGCGTAGAGCCAGTTGTCGGGAGCCCACGAGAGAGGTGGATCGGGAGTCCCTTTGGGCTTGAAGTCGTCCATATCGGGCGGGACAACGGGAAGCTGATCTAGGGGAACGGTGCGGACGAGTCCGGTCGGTTTGCCATCGTCGTCGAGTTCGTGCCAGAGTGGGAACGGCTCGCCCCAATAGCGCTGGCGTGAGAAGAGCCAGTCGCGGAGACGGAAGTTGACGGCTTGTTTGCCGAGACCGTTTTCCGCAAGCCAGGCGGTGATTTGGGTTTTGACGTCGAGAGTGGGGAGGCCGTCGTACTGGCCGGAGTTGATAGCCGTGCCCTGACCGGTGAAGCCGATGGGATCTGCTCCATCAGGGGGCGAGACGACAGGGAGGATGGGGAGATCGAAGGTTTGGGCGAATTCGAGGTCGCGCTCGTCGTGACCGGGGACCGCCATGATCGCCCCGGTGCCGTAAGAGGCGAGCACGTAGTCGGCGACCCAGACCGGAATCTGGTTCCCGTTGACGGGATTGGTGGCATAAGACCCGGTGAACACGCCGGTCTTTGTCTTGGCGAGGTCCGTACGGTCAAGGTCGGTTTTGAGAGAGGCCTGTTGACGATACGACTCCACCTGAGTTTTCTGTTCGATCGTCGTGAGTTTATCGACGAGAGGGTGTTCCGGCGCGATGACCATATAAGTCGCCCCAAAGAGAGTGTCGGGACGTGTCGTGTAGACCCGGATGACATCGAGTGAGGGCGTGTGGGGATAGCCGGTTTCCTGGCGGTGCGACATGAATTCGGGGAAGTCATGATTCGCGCCGACAAGAGGAAAGTCGAGTTCGGCTCCGATGGATTTGCCGATCCAGTTGCGCTGAAGTGCTTTGACAGATTCGGGCCAGTCGAGTGGTTCGAGTTCGTCGATAAGTCGCTCGGCATAGGAGGTGATGCGGAGCATCCACTGTCGGAGAGCACGTCGTTCGACAGGGAAGTTCCCCCGGTCGGACTTGCCGTCGGCGGTGACTTCTTCATTGGCAAGCACGGTGCCGAGTTCAGGACACCAGTTGACAGGAGCCGAAGATTGATACGCAAGGCGGTGATCGTCTTGATAGCGACGGACTGCATCATCACCCATCGCGGTGACTTCTTCAGGAATAGGGAGTTCGGCGATCGGACGCCCTCTCCCGGTGCGGGCAATGCCGTCGGGTCCGGTCCATTCGGTGGTGGGGTCATACCAGGTGTCGTAAAGTTTGAGGAAGATCCACTGAGTCCAACGGAAATAGTCGGGGTCGGTGGTGGAGAGTTCCCGGCTCCAGTCGTAGGAGAAGCCGAGCATTTTGAGTTGGCGACGGAAAGTGTCGATGTTTTGGTAGGTGGTCACACGCGGGTGAGTGCCAGTGTTGATGGCATGTTGTTCAGCAGGAAGTCCAAACGCATCCCAACCCATCGGATGGAGGACATGTTTGCCTTGCATGCGGGCATAGCGGCAGACGATATCGGTGGCGGTGTAGCCTTCGGGGTGCCCCACGTGAAGACCCGAACCAGAAGGGTAAGGGAACATGTCAAGGACATACATTTTCCCTTTGGAATCAGCAGGAGGAGTGTTGGGAGTGACGAAAGTTTGATGCGTTTCCCAGTAGGCTTGCCATTTGGGTTCAATCGTTTTGGGGTTGTAACGTGGCATTGTGCTTGTCGAGTCTATGAGAAAGAGTGATAATGAGTTGGTTTGGACGCTGTCTGGCTTTCAGGCAACGCCTAAGAAAAACATGGTTATGGTCACGGTCAGCCGGAAAAGCGACGTCTCCCGCTGGTCAATCAGAGTTGAGTTTAATGAGGACAATCGAATTTGCCAAACCGTTCGGGGAGGTGAGCCGGTTGAATAAAGGATTCGTCTATGTCGAGCTGCACACCATCGAAACTGAGCCGGGTGATTTTGGCACTCGTGCTGTTGTGTCAGGGCGTGTTGCCCAGAGTGCAGGCCGAGGAAATCAAACGCGACCCGAAAATGGACTTAGCAGTCAGCAAGGCGCTGGACTTTCTCTCACGCGAGCAACGTCGACAGGGATATTGGGAAGCCAACGGGGGGCAATACCGTGTCGCGATGACAGCCCTTTCGGGCATGGCGTTTCTGTGTGATGGCTCCACCACCACTCGAGGACGCTACTCCAAAAACGTGCGGCTGGCAGTGGATTATCTCCTGGATTGCGCACAGCCCCAGGGGCTGATTGGGTATAGCAACGACTACCATTACACCTATGGCCACGGTTTTTCGATGCTGTTTTTATCGCAGGTTTTGGGTGAAGAAGAAGACAAAGACCGTCGTGAGCGGTTGAAAATTGTTTTAACCAACGCAGTGGCATTTTCAGCCAAAGCCCAGACAAGTCGTGGTGGCTGGGGGTATGTCTCAGCGAAAGATGGCGGCGATTTTGATGAAGGCTCGACCTGTATCACGCAGGTGCAGGGCTTGAGGGCGTGTCGTAACGCAGGAATTCCCGTCCCCAAAGAAATCATCGACCGAGCTAAAAAGTACATCAAGGATTGCACCACCGCCGAAGGTGGCGTGCAATATTCCATCAAAGGAGGTGGAGCCCGCCCCCCGATCACTGCCGCAGCCGTCGCCGCGATGTACAACGCCGGCGAATACGACGAATCCGACCACGTCACCAAGATGATTGAGTATTGCGATAAGAATGTCTGGCCAGGAGGTTCCCAGGATTACTTCGGGCATTGGCATTACACCCATTACTACTATTCCCAGGTGATGTATCGCGACCCCGACAAGTGGCAGAAGTATCTCGACGATATCGGCAAGGAAATCGTCCGCAAACAATCCGCCAATGGAAGCTGGAAGGATGGCTACATCGGCCTCGTCTACACCACCGCCATCAACGCGACGATCTTGCAGATGGATAAAGGGTATTTGCCGATCTATCAGCGGTAGGTGGTGGATGTCTGAAGACGCTCGAATCTCAGATATATCAGGATGGAGATCATTGAGGTTATGAGTACAGATTCTATAAACGAGAATCCACTTCAAAAAGTGGCTGCGATTGACTGCGTATTATCCCTGATGGCGGTTGTGTTATTGTCAGTCTCCGCTGTGGCCATCGGTCGTGGATATGCGGAGTGGGACCGGTTGACACTCACCATGTGGATTCATTTGTCAACTGTCTTGGTGGCTGTTACTTTGACGCCAATCATGTTGCTCAGACGCCGTGGAGATCGTTTTCACCGATCGCTGGGATATGTGTGGTGTATTGCCTTGATGCTGACGGCGGCATCAAGCTTTGATCTACGTTTAATCAATCGTGGAAATTTCAGTTGGATTCACATCCTCTCTGTTTTCACGCTGATTGAAGTCCCAAAATTGATCTATCATGCTCGTAAGCATGATTGGAAAAAGCATCGCAGCAGCGTCCGCGGCCTGGTTGGAGGGGCTTTAATTATTGCAGGCTTCTTCACGTTCTTTTGGGACCGACACATGGCAAGATGGCTGTTTTGATCAGCGAACGTCTTCGCCTGAATCACAACGAAAACACGCCCGATGCTCGCAAATTCTCTACCCCGACTTCGTTGATTTTGATGCCGAACTTTTCACCAATCTTGACGGCCTCACCTTTGGCATAAAGGCGGTTGTTGACATACAGATCCAGCAGGTCATCGCAGGATTTGGGAAACGTGATCAGGCCTCCCGGGCCAATGTTGATGAGTTGTCCCATCGTGATCCGCTTCTCTGCCAGACGCACGCTCACAGGAACTTCCAGTTTCATCAATCGATGCAGGCGTTCGCGCGGCGTCGGGCCAGTCGGCTTTTCTGGTTCTTTTGGAGCAGGCGGAGCAGCCGCCGCCGCGGCGACCTGTGGCGAAGCTGCAGGCTTGGAAGCGGACGGTTGAGGAGCCGCTGGTTTTGCAGCCGCTGGTTTCGATGAAGCAGACGCCATCATCGCTTCAATTTCTGCAGGATCGAGCATGTCCGAATCGACAGCAGGCTTGGAGACAGGAGATTGAGCCCGGGGTGGGGAAGCCGCTCCCGACATCATCGCTTCCAACTCAGCCGGATCGATCAGATCCGGGTCAGCATTTGCTGCTGGTGCCGACTGTGCAGCCGCGGGGACTTCTTCGAAAGAACTCGCGACGGGACAAAACAGATGAATCTGTCCGACGTTGCTCCCTTGTCGCAAAACGTCCAAAGTCATCCAGACACATTCATCAAGCGGGTCACACGCTTGCAGCGTGAGCATCAAGTTGGGAGACGCAGCATTCGAGAAGTTGCCATCCTGATAGTCTTCAGGCAACAACAGCATGGCCCATTCCATGCCCAAAGTTCCCAAGCGCGGACCTTGAGAATCATCCGGCGTCAGATACCACGCCGGCATCAATGTGTCAGGAATCAACGCCAGCATCTCGACCGGTCGACTGGCAGTTCCCGTGAGAATTGAAAGGTGCAACGATAAGCCAGGCTTTTGCAGTCTCTCATCGCCGACAGCTTTGGTCCAATCCTGTGCCTGACCGAATTCAAGGTCGACGGCGTCGTCAAAGCAGCGATTGAAACAGTCGGTGACCATCGCCAGCGCATCGCTGACGGTCGAGAGAATCACGTCTGTCGAAAAGCCAGCCATGGGGTGAATCCGCGTCGTGAGGAATCAGGAACAAAGACAAAACAACCATACGTCTGCCGAACACGTCAAACAGAGTGTCTCTCTTCCATCATCGACCAGAAGTCATCGATGAGTTGAGCGTAATCGTTACGACCCAGACAAATGCTCTAGTCCCCCTCAGGCCACAATTTCCCCTATTTCAGCAAATGACATTTGACACCCCAAAATACTGACCTACGTTTGTGTGTCTCCGGTGAGCAACGCAAACTCTCACTGGGAAGACTTGGGTGTCGCAACAACCACCTGAGTCAAAAACGACAACAAAACACAGATCTTAATAGTGTGGTGGGGAAAGCTGGGAGCTTTGAGGGGACCTCACCGCACTATTTTTTTATGCGCTCGATGACCCTGTTCCTGAGGTCAAAGGCAAGCAGCCTGACAGCGTTCAGGCAATCTTTTCATCGTCCGGCATCACGACATCATAGATGATGCTGTCGACACATTGCCCCTGAGCAGGGCCATTTCCGTGAGTCTGCAAAAACAAACTGGCCTCCTGCGCCAGTTCCGCAATGGCTTCACAAAGCTGTTCGGTCTCTTCAAGATGCTCAACGCTGTTTTCCTGATCGTCCCCATGGGCGTGGAGCGACAACCCTGTTTTGAGCAGTCCGATATCCTGTAGCCCCTGCTCGTCGAGACGATCGATAATCTGTTCCAACTCTGCCTGCGTTGTTGATGGCGTCGCGAGCATGTCAGGAGATTCAATCGGCATCGTCAACAACAGGTGCCTTCTATAATCAAGAATCGCATAGTGATCGTTAATCGCTTTTTCAGCAACTTCTTGCGAAGTGAGCACTTCCTCGACAACGGCTTCACTTTCCTCGATCCCAGCTTCAATGATCGATGGCTCTTCCCATTGGAATACTTCCTGAGCAATCGGCTCATTGACCTCAATCAGTCTCTCATCGTCAACGCCAGTTTCATCATTGAGGTCAACAGTTTCGAGTTCACCTTCTGACTCGTCTTCTCCCCCGAATTCATAGACATTGGCTTCGTGAGAACCCTTTTTTTCGAATCCGGCTTCTTCAAATAATGTCTCTTCAAACCACGTCTGTGGGGCATGATCTTCGACAACGTTCGCCGGCGCGACTGCTTCCGTTTTGACGATCATCTGTGGAATCTGCCATGTCTGTGGCAATCGCTGTAGTTCTTCCAACGCCGAGATGATCAGTTGCGGCGGCACAGGCTTGCGTTGTAACTGAAAACCGAGCGTCAACGCAGCATCAGCGAGTTGATTGAGCGCTCGTGGAGAACCATCGGCAGCGTGGATCATCAATTCGACGGCCTGATCCTGGAAACAACTTGATAAAGAACTTCCATGTCGCAGTAATCGAAAGCTGAGGTAGTTGATCGCTTCCTGACGGGTCAATGGTTCTAGCGACACATGTTCACACAGGCGTTGATTGAATGCATCCAGATGCGGATCGGTCAATTTCTCTTCCAGTTTGGTAGACCCCGCCAGAATGAGAGAAAAGAGTGGTCGATCGCCTGCCAGAAAATTCATCAACCCGCGTAACTCATCGAGCAGGCGTTCAGACAGCAAATGGGCTTCATCGATAAATACGACACACCCCTGATTCGACTGCTCATAGCTGCGTAACGCTGAAATCAGTTTTAATCTGAGTTCCTGTTCTTTCAATCCAGTATAGGGCTGACCAAATCCAAACAGCATCGCCTGCAACAGATCCGCCCGCGTTGAGAATCCCGCCGACGGAAGAGAAATAACCACATGATCATCGCGAAATTTCTGGGCCAGAATCTGTAACAGCAGTGTTTTACCTAAACCAGGACCAGACGTGACCAGAGCAATCCCTTCTCCCTTGTTCACAAACCCCGAAAGAGTCGACAGCGCGTTTTGAAACTCAGGGGTCATGAAGACGGTTTTAGGAGAAGGCGTCGACGGAAACGGTTTACAGGAAAGATGATAATACGATTGATACATGCTAGGCCCATGCTCCTGCGTCGAATCTCAGACGTCAAAATGTCAAACGGAAAACGCTCACCAGCAACGATCCAAATCAGCATGTCTGACTGCCCGTTGATGTTCTCAATGGGCTGCCTGATTTCATGCATAAATCAACAAAAACGCCCGGTTTCAGACATTTTTTGAGTGTTGAATAAAGACACAAAGTCCATTTTCAACAGGCTGCTGATAAGTCGCACCACCGGTTCGTTGTCGATCACGAGCAGCGC
>JBGSVC010000157.1:0-3902 GCA_041753175.1 Planctomycetaceae bacterium | reverse complement strand
ACGAACTTCTCGCCAGATTTGAATTGCCTCGTGAGATTTTCCCCAAAATCGTCCCTCCCGGCACTAAACTCGGCACTCTCAGAGAAGATGTCTCCCATCTCTCAGGTCTCCCTCGCATTGATGTCATCGCACCACCCACGCACGATACCGCCTCCGCCGTCGTCGGGGTCCCCACGCAGTCAACCGGTGAAAAAAACTGGGCCTACATTAGTTCCGGCACCTGGTCGCTGGTCGGTCTCGAAATCGATAAACCCATCGATTCCCCACAGGCTCTCGAACTCAACGTCACCCACGAAGGCGGTGTCGATGGCACCTATCGACTCCTCAAAAATGTCATGGGACTCTGGCTCGTTCAAAACTGCAAAAAACATTTCGATCATCTCGGGAAAAATCATTCCTACGCCGAACTCGTCGATCAGGCCGCTAATGCCGAACCTTTCCGCAGCCTCATCGATCCCAATGATCAACGCTTTCTCGCCCCCGAAGACATGACGACCGCCATCGTCAGCTACTGCCACGAAACCAAACAACCAGTTCCCGAAACGCCTGGGCAATTCGTTCGCTGTTGCCTCGAATCTCTCGCCTTCAAATACGCCGCCGTACTCAAAGAACTCGAATCGCTCAGCGGTTTTGACGTCCAAACTCTCCATATCGTCGGCGGCGGGTCTCAAAACGACCTTCTTAACCAACTCACCGCCACCGCCTGTCAGGTGAACGTGCTCGCCGGACCAACAGAAGCCACCGTCCTGGGCAACGTCCTCACACAGGCCCGTGCCCGAGGCGATATCCAAGACCTCTCCGCCCTCAGGCAGGTCATCGTCAATTCCTACTCACTCAAAGAGTTTCAACCACAGCCCTCAGCCACTCTCGCCCAGGCTCAGGCCCGCTGGCTCAAACTCATCTCCAAATAAATCTCACAGCAACCCGTTGCTTCAACACGCCTCTCTGGTCTTCTGCCCAGATTTTCGCACGTAACATGATCGCCAGATCCAATCACTCCGAGATCAAAGGCTTCTCGGCAATCGCATCCTGCATTTTCTGATACATCGAGTCATACCGCTTGCTATTTCCCATTCGATCATTTTGCTTGGCCGCATTCACCGCCGCAACCTTCTGCGCAGCAGATTGGCGAATCGCGGGCAACAAGTCCAGATAATTCACCGCTTCCATCGCCACTCCAATCCCATGAGGATCAATCCCCACATGAGATTCCAGAACCTCCCAACCGCGATCGTTCTCAGGATTCAGCTTGAGCACTAAATAGCTCGCCAGCATCGCCACCACCGGGGTTTCATCACTCATCAACGTCTCAATTTCTGCCAGATGCCCTCGGAGCAACTCGTCTCCTCGAACCTGAAAACCAACCAGTCCCCAATACCGCTGCACAGCATCCCCCGAATGCAACGCATTCTTGAGTAGCATCACAACATCCTCTTGTGAGTCTTCATAATGCGATGCCGCAACCGCCAGCGGCATGATATCCATCATCGGGTAGGCCGCAGCATCATGACCATATTCGTAAGGCGTCGACGAAGCCGATCGCGACAGCATGATCGATTCCGGCAGAAAACCAAGATCACGTATTCTTAATAGATGTTCCCAGTTCGCTCTGCGAAATCGATCAACGGTTTCTCGATACTCTGGCAACTCTGCCAGGTTGTGAACTTCATCCGGATCGTTTTCCAGATCATATAACTCCTCCGATGTTCGCGGCGACACCCACCGACTCTGCTGCGCCTCAGTCAACGTCCCCTCATCAAATTTCGTTTTCCAAACCACAGTCGTCGGCGTCATAAATTGATACGCAACATGCTGCTGCTCCGGCAGATGAGGATAATAATTGCGGACATACGAAAATCTCTGGTCGCGCACGCCTCGCACAAAATCATAACGCTCATCCATCCGACTCCGAAAACCATACAAATAAGGCTGCATCGGTGCGCACTTGGGGCCAAGAAATGCAAAACCCTGCAAATACTCAGGAATCTCTGCACCCACAATCGAGAGCATCGTTGGAATCAAATCCACAAAACTCACCAACCGCTCCGACTCCACTCCAGGACCATATTCTTCACTCGCCAGATGACGGTACTTCTCGGGAAAATACACAATCATCGGCACCCGCAATCCCGTATTCTTACACGCCCGCTTAAATCCAGGCATCCCCGATCCATGATCGGCAAAAAACAACACAATCGTATTCTCAGCCACACCCTCGTCTTCCAGTTCCTGCAACCGTTCCGCAACATAACCATCCAACTGATGCAGCCGATCATAATACTCCGCCCAGTCGCGTCGGACTTCACGCGCATCCGGATGAAACTCAGGCAACTCAATTTTCGACAGCTCGGTCTCTGGTTTGTATTTTGGATCACGAATCTGAGATTCATGCGTCTTCGTATAATTGAAGACCGCAAAAAAGGGCACACCATCCGGACGATTCTTCCAATGAGCTTTGTTACTCGAGGCATCCCAGATCGACGGTTCTGTCTTGATGTTATAGTCCTCCTTGGAATTATTCGTGCAATAATATCCCGCCTGCTTCAAATATACCGGCAAGGGCTGAATCAACTCAGGCACCGAGACCAGACTCCGCATATGTTCCGCTCCCATGCTCGGAGCATAGCACCCAGAAATAATGGTCGTTCGCGCCGGCGCACACACCGGCGCATTCGACCATGCAGTTCGATAAAGCATTCCCTCTCGTGCAAGCTGATCCAAACGCGGCGTCCTCGCCACCCGGTCTCCATAACACCCCAAATTCGGGCCATGGTCTTCCGCTGTTAACCAAAGAATATTCGGCATTTCAGACTGACGACTCGTCTTCAACCCCCCTTGCGCAACAATGGGAAAGACACACAAGATCGCCAGCAATCCCAGGATCCCCCCACGCACCTTCACCCAACACCGTTGTTCAAAAGCCATGTTTTGGCTCGCAAGATTCAGGCTCTTAGTCACTCGTCCTCCTTACCCAGTTCAAAATCTCAGAACGTCAGTATCTCGATGCTATTCGCGATGGATAACAAATCAATAAAAATCTATAAGTAATGATTGATCCATTTCAGTCTACAATTCACCACCGCAGACAGCAAATAGCAACGATCGCGAATCAAAATTTTTTACAGACAGGCTCGTATTTTATCGGACCAACAGTCCTCTTTTGCCCAAGACGTCCTCTCGTTCCCAACACCATCATCATGACACATTGATCTTTTCTCAATAATTCCTCTGTTCTCATGATTGCACATTGGCTTATTTTAGTTATGATCTTCCCTTCTGTTTTCAAATGAAGACCGACGCATGGTCTATCACCATCACTAGTTGCAACATCACTTTGGGTTCTGTTGTAGGAGCAGGTTTTTCGCATGGGTACCAAGAAATCAGGTAAAGGTCGACGCAAACTCGGACGGAAAAAACGACGCATGAGATCGCGTATCCGTCACCGCAAAGGCTAATAGCTCATTCTTGCTATGATCTCCTCACTACGATCTCTTCCCGTGATCTGCTCCCCATGATCAGGGACTGGCTTATCG
The DNA here is from genome assembly GCA_041753175.1 of Planctomycetaceae bacterium. Taxonomy (GTDB): domain Bacteria; phylum Planctomycetota; class Planctomycetia; order Planctomycetales; family Planctomycetaceae; genus SXPC01. The sequence continues at coordinate 369 of JBGSVC010000157.1, read as the reverse complement.
GCATCTCCGTGTCCCGACTCTGGGCTTCCGTCCAGACAACCCACACCGCTGCATCTCCGTGGAATGTCGTTTCCATCATGTCAACGTCAGTGGTAATTCTTGACACCGCCTGACAACCCGCTCCCCTAATCCCCTTGGCGACCATAGGCCCAGTGACTTCATTCGCTCATAAACCACAAACGAATCCTCAGCCTTTAGCACCCCCACCCTCATCCCTGTTCCCTCCCTTCCCCCCTCCGTGTCCTCCGTGCCTTGTATGTTACCAAAGTCATCAAATGCTACACTGAAGACACCCTTCAAAGAACCGGCGAAGCGTAGCGTAGCCGGTTCTTTGAAGGACGCCGAGGGCAGGTCGACCGTGCCTAGGTC
>JBGSVC010000156.1:0-6438 GCA_041753175.1 Planctomycetaceae bacterium | reverse complement strand
TCGTTGTATTCGAGCACGATGGTATCTTGCGTGCCTCCCTGTGGGATTCCCGGACTGGAGGGGTGGCCTAATGTCAAAGCGCCGCTGCCTGCCTGAACGAGGAGGGCATCGACATGGCCGTGGTAACAGCCTGCGAATTTGATGATCAGGTCCCGCCCGGTGTATCCGCGTGCAACGCGCAGTGCCGACATGGTCGCTTCGGTTCCACTGTTGACCATGCGAACCATCTCAATTGAGGGGACAGCATCGATGATCAGTTCAGCCATCTTCGTTTCGAGGATGGTGGGGGCTCCGAAGCTCGTTGCGTGTCGGAGTCCGCGCTGGATGGCGTCGATGAGTTGAGGGTGGCGGTGACCAAAAATGTGTGGCCCCCACGATCCGATATAATCGAGATAGCGATGGCCATCGATATCGTAGAGGTAAGGGCCTTCGCCGTAGTCCATGAAGACGGGAGTTCCGCCAACGCCACCAAAAGCCCGCGCCGGGGAATTGACACCACCCGGGATGAGTTGTTTGGCACGCTCAAAGGCCGCGGCGGATTGAGGACGGGAGGAAGTCTCTGAGAGCATGACAGGATCAACTTTCGCTGTAAGTTTCGATGTCAAAACATTATTTTAGCGAACGGGCTGGGCTTCGACCAATGAAATGGGAGGTGTCGACGATTTCAGACGGGGTGGGTGTCTGAAAAAAAGCGGGCCTGCTTTTCAGACAGCAATAAGCGGGAATGAAAAACAGCCTCCGAAATGACTTTCGGAGGCTGTTTTGAAAGGTTGGAATTTGTCTTTAGGAAGACGAACGACAAGCAACTAGCGCATTTTCGGAGCTTCAACGATGGTTGCTTTTTTGACGTAATCGAGTTCGGGGAACTTTGACTTCAAATATTCATTGCCGGCGGCTTGAATGGCGCCTTGTTGTGGGCTTTCGCCATATTTGCTTTCGATGGCATCGACGACTTTCATGTCTTCTTCATTGACAACACCAAAGGGAGAGAAGCCTTGACCATCCAGAAAACTGTTGTCGGCGTAGCTGATGAAGACCTGGGTGGTGCGAGTGTCGGGGCCGGCCATGGCGAAGGTGACATAGCCACGTTTGTTGCTGGCGCGGACAGGATCGTCTTTGATGGATTTTTCACGCCACTGTTTTTGAATGGCAGGATCGCCGTTGATTCCAAACTGCACCATGAAACCCGGGACAACGCGGAAAAAGCGGCAATCGTTATAGAAACCTGTTTTGACGGCATTGTAAAACTGATCAGCTCCTTTGGGAGCCAGATCACGCGTGACATCGACGGTAAAATCGCCCGCAGTGGTTTCGAATTTGACCTGATACTTGGCCGGTGCTGTTTCCTGGGCTTTGAGGCTTGTGGTGACAGCGAGGCCGAAAACAAGACCTGTCAAACAGACAAAACGAGACAATCCATTCATGCTGAAAAACTCCTGCGAGGCAATTAAGGTGGGACACAACGAGGACTCCGCGCAAGACTTTCCTGCCAGAGTTGATTCCGAATGATATCAGTCTCAGGATCGCTCGCCAACCCCCAAAAAAGGAATTGAGCGCGTCAATTGAGTCTGAGCATGGAGATCGACCTGCCTTGAATACCAGTTGCCACTGCCAAGTTCTTCAAGCTATGGAGAGTTTCCTTTCTGAATCTACGAGAATCACGGATCGAGAAATACGGATCGAGAATTACTGACACAGACACGGCTGGCCTGCCCTGCTGTGAACAGCGGGGTGAGACAAAACCGTGCGGCATCATTCCCGGTGCTGAGCATTCGCGAACTGGAAGAACAAGCGTTCGTCCAGACCTCTGGCACCAGGAAGTTGCGGGCCTACTCGGATGAGTAAGCCCTTTCTACCCTAGGGCGAAATGTTGCGCGGAAGGATGCGTGAGGACGTGAGATTTTGGCAGAAGAAATGAAAACAGGCATCATCAAGACAATTTCTGCTGCAACAGCATCAGGAGCACAACGGCAATCATGCAAAAACATCCAAATAAAAATTCCCGATCGGAAAATCGAAACGTCTGCCATCCGCGCCACTGATATCTTGCATAAAAGATCGCGATACCACAGGTAATTTTCCATGTCCACAACCACATTGGAATGTTTCCTTCATGGAAGACTTCAGCCAAATCGCTACCTCCAAAGAAGACAAAAGCAACGGCACCGACCCTACGTGCAAAACGACGACGTGGGCATTCACCACTTCCAGTACCTTGTACGACGGCGGCTACGACAAGCCACAAAATCGCCTCAACGCTATTGAACAGGCCGTAGATAGATAGCATCGATTTATTCTATCGAACAGGCCTTCCCAAACCCTGATTTAAGAAAACAGAAGTAATGCCAATAAGTCCCGTGACGGGTTGGAAAGAAAGCTGTGATGAGCGGGGCGTTCTCATGCATCGTTATGCCCCTCGAGATAGGGAAAAGGGCGTGGTTATCCATCCGTTTGAAGTTCTTCTGCTTGACCCCGCACCTAAATTAGTGCGGGGTCAAGGAAGACGGATCTACGTCCCGATCGAAAATTCTCAAACCTATTTGATGGAGATCGAATAGGGCATGATGACCAAGGTTGGTTCTTTCTGCATCGTGAGAATACTGCCGAGCGCGGAGAGATGATCTGCGAAGGCTTGAAGTTGCTCAGGCAGGAAGGAATTCAAGACTGCCAGTTGAGACTTCAAGGGGTTCACGAGCGTTGCATGAGAAACGCGTTGGGAGAGGCTGGCCTGTGCGTTGATATCGCCGAAGAGCTGTTCCAGCGGGCTGGACGCTTTGGGGAGTTCGAGTTTCTCGAACTTGGCTTCGGGATCGATGCCTCCGAGTTCTTTGGCTTTGTTGATGGCATCATCGAGCGTTCCGATGGCGTCGACGAGACCATTTTCGACAGCCATGTCTCCGGTATAAACACGACCGCCTGCAAGGGCAACGAGTTTATCATAGTCCATGTTTCGACCTTCAGCGGCTTTATGCGTGAACTGGCTGTAGATATCCAGGGAGAGTTTTTTCATGGCTTCACGCTGTGCGTCGGTGAAGGCGGTGGTCATGCTGAAGATGCCGGCATTTTGGCCGCGTGAGAGAACGGTCGTGTTGATGCCGAGTTTTTGATAGAGACCCTCGAGGGCGAGTTTCATGCTGATAACGCCGATGGACCCGGTGATGGTTCCTGGTTCGGCGAAGATATGATCGGCCCCCATGGAGATGTAGTAGCCTCCACTGGCAGCGACGTTGCCCATGCTGACGACGACGGGTTTGCCGCAGTCTTCCAGGGCACGCCACATCAGGTCGCTGGCCAGGGCGCTGCCGCCAGGGCTGTCGACACGCAGGACGATGGCTTTGATGTTCTGATTTTTCTTAATGTCTTCGATGGTAGAGATGATGGTATCAGAGCCGAGGACTTGACCGGCGAATGGGTCGTCGATGCTTTTTCCGGTCATGATGGGTCCGACGGCATAGAGGACGGCGATTTTGGGGAGGAGGCTTTTTTTGGCTTCTCCTTCGATGCCCATCATGAGGTTCATCATTTTGACCATGCCTGCAAAGCCTTCAAAGTCGAGGTCGAGTTTCTTTTTGCCGTAGTTTTTTTCGACTTTGACGGTCAGGTCGTCAGGTTGTTGATCGGGGTAGGCGGCTTTGATGACCTCTTCGATGCGGCTTTCGTAGCAGAGTCCATCGATGAGTTTGTCTTTGTAAGCCTGTTCTGCCGAGTAGGGTCCGTTGTCGATGAGAGTCTGAACTTTATCAGAGGAGATGCCTCGGGCGCGTGAGATGGAGGAGATCATTTGGCCGTAGAAGGAATCGAGGAGTTCTTCCATTTCTTCGCGGAAAGCGGGGCTCATTTCGGAACGTGAATAAGGTTCGCCGGCGGATTTGTAGTCGCCGATGGCCAGGACGTCGGCTTTGATGTCGAGTTTATCGAACATGTCTTTGTAGAAGCCGATTTCCATTTGTAAGCCTGTGAGCATGAGCATGCTGGCTTCAGGTTGAAAGACCTTGTCGCAGGCGAGGGCGAGGAGGTAGTCGCCTGCGTTTCCAGATTCGACCCATGCATAGATGGGTTTGCCCTGTGCTTTGGCTTTCTGGATGGTGGTGGTGATTTCGTGATAGGTAGCGCGGCCCATCGCAGTCGGTTTGATTGTCAGCAGGATGCCATCGATCTTTTCGTCTTTGGAAGCCGAGGTGATGCGTTCCTGGAGGTCGGCGAGTTTTTCTTCGAGTTCGCCAAAGAGTCCGGGGGGCTTGGCACCTTCGGTGTAGGAATCCTTGATCGTGATTTGAGCCCAGGTGATGGTTTTGGGTTTGGCGGGTTTGATTTCAGGCTTGGAGGGTGTCGATTCGGACGTGGCCGGTTGCTCTTGAGTGGCTGTTGTTTCCTGGGTGGCTGTGGTTTGGGCCTGGGCTTCCAGATGGGTGATCAGCAGTCCGGCGATGGCGGTGAAGGCCAAAAATGCGGGGACGTGTAACCATTTCCAGTTCAGGCGATGGCGAGAGGAATTCTCGGCGGGGGTATTCATCTTGAAGACGTAGCGTGAGAGCATAAAGAGATCCTTGCTGCAAGTGCATGCGGAGAATAAAGGAACTGCGAAGCGCGTCGGGCAGATCGTTCGAGGAAATCGTAACGAGTGATCTGATGAAAAGATTGTAGTCGATACGAGTGATATAACCAGAAGTTTAGGTCTATGTGTCAAAGTCGTCAATAACCGGTTGACCCAGTCGACAATGAGGGGAGGTCTGTCCAAGTGATCTTGTGAGAACGAAAAGATCGTGTCAGACTAATTCTGCGGATATGATGTCGATGATTCGCAGTCAGGTTGCCGATCTTGAAAAATATCCGAGAGAATCTGAATTGAGAACAATCGAGGCGAGGAGTTTGGGCAGAATTCGCTCTGCTCCCCTGATCGTTTGCGAACTTAATAGCCTGCTGAGGATCGACTTCGTGTCGTTTTTCAACGATCAAAAACGCCTGAAGGCGGGCGTTATTGATGTTTCCACCTATAAAATCCGGTAGCCTGTTGAGAATATCAAGGGGCTGCACATCACTTACGACTTCTACAGACCGCGATAGAGATGAGGCCGAATATGCGTCAGAGTGTTGGACAAAGAAGATTATTGAACACGTTGACTCTGGCAGGTTTGTGTTACAGCCTGATGTGTACGGCGAGCGTTTTTGGTCAGGGGTTGGTCTGGTCGCTGCCTGAGGATGGAAGCTGGATTCGGTATGAGGGGGACTATCGTCAGGTGGTGTATCGTCCTAAAAGCAATCTGGGCGACCTGACACTTGCCTGGCGTCGACACCTGGAGATTCGCAGTGTCGGGACGGAAAATGCTGAATGGAACGGGGCGAATGTCGCGTGTCGCTGGCTGGAGTTTGAGGTGATTACAGGTGTCGCTGAGGGGGAGATCAAGGCAGGACCTGGGGGGCATCAAATTTATAAAGTGCTCGTGCCGGAATCGGAAATTACTGGACAGTCTCGAGATGCCAATCAGATCCCGGTGGAATATTTGTCGGTTGTCAAAGGATATCATCAGATTGATGATGCTCCCTTTCGTGAGATCGCCAGTGGGGTGTTTCAGCCTTATCCGACGGTTTCGCTGTTGCGGAATTTCAAGGATTTGAGTGCAGCAGGGACGACGAGTCTGTCGGTGACGCTGGGGAATTATCAGGCCAGTGAATATGCGGGCGAATTGGTGAGTGAGGATACGGATTCCCGCAGTACGAATAAGACGCAGGTCTGGTCGAGCCAGGAAGTGCCGTTTGGTCTGGTCAAATGGACGGTGCAGATTGATCGTGAAGAAAAGGATGCCTCTGATGTGCGTGACAACTTCAAGGCGCACTCACAAATTCGCGTGACCATGGAAGCTCATGAAACCGGGACCGGGGCACAGTCGAAGATTTTCAATCCGTAGGTGTTCGCCGTGATGCGGAGATCGAGGACGTGCATCGCGAGTTAGTTGTGGTGATCGAGTTTTGAGCGGGTGTAGGCGATGAGGTTCTCGACCTGTTGGATGAGAGGTTTGGTGCCGTCGTTTTCGATCATCTCGCATAAAGAGACGAGTTCTTCGGAGAGTGGTTGATTCTTGAGAAGTTCGATCCCCATGCTGATGACCGACAGGGGTGATTTGACGTCGTGGGCGAGCTTGCGGAATTCGTCGGTGGGAGGTTGGAGGTCGGACGCAGGTGTGGGAGCTGTTGCAATACTCTGGGCAGGTGCTGTTGTTGGTTGATGGGCTGTGAGGGAGGGCTGGTTTGAGGGTTTTGGTGAGTGGGTGGATTTTGGCATGAGGGTGTTGATGATCTGCTGGATTTTTTTGAATTCAGCCGGTTTGACGAGGTGATCATTAAACCCTGCAGAGGCGGTGCGAAGTTTATCATCGTCTTTGCCCCAGCCTGTTAAGGCGATGATGGGAATGGACTCTCCCCAGGTTTGGCTGCGGATCT
>JBGSVC010000155.1:0-14014 GCA_041753175.1 Planctomycetaceae bacterium | reverse complement strand
TAAACACCCGTTTGTCGTCCGAATCGACAACCGGATTCCTTCCTTGCTGCAAATCAACACATTCCGTTTAAGTCGATCCAGCTCAGAATTAAACGGCGTTCCCAATTCCGCAGAAGGAATGGTGATCTGGGTAATCTTCAGCGTCTTGGCCAGACGTGTGACCCCCTCAAGTTCGTCATCGCTGGGGGTTTGCTCAATATCTATGGCAATTGGCAACAAGCGGGTGAAGTCGCGAAATCGTGACACAAACCCGTCCAGGTCCGACAACGTCTGCGTCAAATTCAAATGCGTTCCGGCTGCGTCAAAGAAAAACTCGACTTTGTCGTACTCCAGATCTGTCAGTTGACGGCAGGCCTCTTCAAACGAGTAATCCTGAAAACACTGGGTCGAGGCGGCAATATACATTCGGAATCCTTTTCGTACTCTAGCAGGCTAATCGGCTGCCTGTCTCCGTTGAATCCATTCACTGGCGACACTCGTGGCAGAAGGCTCTTTTCTCTTCCAACATTGGAGCATTTACCATAAACCATTTCCCATAAATACGTTATGGCCATGAATTCATTGCGAGCCCCTGTGTTAATTTATGACGATTGTGACGATTGTGCAAGTCCGTACGATTATTCTCTCAGAATCGATTCTTCCGACGCCAGCGTTTCTGCAAGTCATACCAATTCTACAGCCGATACTTTGGCTATGTCAGAGGAATTTCCTTCCTGATGTTCAATTTCCGAACCATTCGACAAAGTTCTGCTTGGTCGTTGAAATCACTTTATTATTTGCAGGATGCAAAGGGGACAACATGCTTCAGTCGACAATGATGAGTTTGACAGCGGGAATCACCATGATCGTGGTGACTGCTCCCCTGGCCTCTGCTCAACAACCCGTTTATCGTGGCCAAAGCCCCTCTGGCATCGTACAAGCCTATGGCGATCAGTCCAATACCTCAGGTGCCATCCAGCAAACCGCTGAACGACGTCTTGCCGGTCATCTCCATGACCATGTCGCTTATACCCCAGGTGGTCAATATTATCCGGGGATCAATCCCGGCCAGTATCAAACCGTCCGCGGACGCTCGCCTGTCGTCTATCCGGATGGCGGAACGTGTCCGTCGGGAAACTGCCCCGCCGGTAACTATTCAGCCTTCAACGACTATGCCGGCTACGGAGCATCCTGCCCTCCAGGCTACGGTGGACAGTATCCGGGTGGACAATGCCCCGGCGGTTGCCGTCAAGGATGTATTCACCACAACCATTCCTATTCTGTCCGCACACCCACAAACCTGACCTACCCCATGCAAGGCCCCGCCGGTCAATACGGACAAGCCCAGCCTGCAGGAGCTGTTGTCTATCCTTATTACACACACAAAGGCCCAGACGATTTCTTCCTTGGCATGAAAGAATAATCCACGCCGCGAGAGAGCAAGTCGAATTTCTACAGACTGCTCAACCAGCGACTTTCACATCAAAAAACCTCCCTGATCAATTCAATCAGGGAGGTTTTCTCGTTGTCACGATGCCGCAATCACGCAGCGTCTCAAACCTGCAGGCCGCAATCACGCAGGCCGCCTGCTGATCGTTATTGCTTCAATTGAATATGCAAATCGCGCAACTGTTTCGGATCGACTTCCGAGGGAGCCCCCGTCAACAGGTCGCTGGCTTTTTGAGTCTTCGGAAACGCGATCACGTCACGGATATTGTCGTATCCCAACATCAACATCACCCAGCGATCCAGACCCAAGGCGATCCCGCCGTGAGGAGGAGCCCCATAGCGCAGCGCCTCCAGTAAAAACCCGAATCGTCGTTCCGCCTCTTCCTGCTTGATATTGAGCAGGTCAAAGACTTTCTGCTGGACTTTGGGATCATGAATCCGGATCGAACCAGACGCCGCCTCATACCCATTACAAACCAGATCATAAGACTGAGCGCGAATTTTGCCCGGATCGGTATCGAGTAAAGCAACATCCTCTGCAACTGGATAGCAAAACGGATGGTGCTCAGCGTCCCAGCGTTTCTCATCTTCGTTATAGGTCAGTAATGGGAAGTCAATCACCCAGCAGCAATTGAAATCATGGACGTCATACAGTTTTTGCTCCTTGGCAATCCGGTTTCGCAACGCTCCCAGAGCAGCACAACAAACCGAATATTTATCCGCCACATAAACCAGCAGATCTCCTTCGCTGGCTTCCATTTTCGTGATGATCGCCTGCTGCTGGTCTTCGGTGAAATACTTGGCAATCGACGATTCGAGCTTCCCGCCTGACACTTTGAAATACGCCAGCCCTTTGGCTTTGAAGTCAGCGACAAACGCCTTCAGATCCTGATCGAGCATCTTGCGGCTGTATTTGTCGGCCCCTCCAGCAATCGTCAAACCCCGGATCAATCCGCCATTTGATACCGTATCTTTGAAGACGCTGAATTCGGATTCTTTGGCAATCTCAGAGATATCAACAATCGGCATCCCAAATCGCAGGTCTGGTTTATCAGACCCGTATTTGTCCATCACTTCGCGATATGAATAACGAGGCAATGGCGTGGAAAGCTGGACACCCCGGATCGATTCAAACACTGTCGCCAGCAGGCCATCGATCGTGTTGAGAATATCATCCATGTCCACAAAAGACATCTCGACATCGATCTGGGTGAATTCCGGTTGTCTGTCCGCTCGCAGGTCTTCATCTCGGAAACACCTGGCAATCTGGAAATAGCGATCGTAACCGGCCACCATCAGAATCTGTTTGTAGATCTGCGGGGATTGAGGCAAGGCATAGAAACTCCCTTCATGCACCCGACTGGGAACCAGATAATCGCGAGCCCCCTCCGGAGTACTCCGACCCAGCATCGGCGTTTCGATTTCCAGGAAGTTGTGGCTGTCAAAATAATCCCGCACGGTCTTCGTTAACCGATGCCGGAGAATCATCGCTTTTTGAAGCTCCGCACGACGCAAATCGACATAGCGATGTTTTAATCGCAGTTCTTCATTCGGCAGATCGCCATCAAGCATAAACGGCGGCGTCAATGACTTGTTCAAAATAATCAGCGCATCGGCTTTGATCTCAATGGCACCGGTTTCCAGTTTGGAATTCGCCAGCCCTTCCGGTCGGGCGATGACTTCGCCATGTACTTCAATCACGTCTTCATAACGCAATGATCGGGCCTGTTTTTGAATCTCGCTGTTGTCAGAGAGGTCAAACTTGATCTGCGTTTTTCCATAACGATCGCGCAAATCAATGAACACGATGCCGGCATGATCGCGATATTTATCGACCCAGCCACAAAGCACAACTTGTTGTCCGACATCAGAGGGGCGAAGTTCGCCAGCGGTGTGAGTTCGTAACACGGATGCTCTACATCTTTCATCAAACAGAGGAAAAAGCCGGCCTACCGTCAAGTCAGTGGCGCCAGCTTCGCGAGTCTGCCCTGTAGAGATTGCCCCCACAGACGCGTCTTTTGTCAAAAACGCCTATTATAGGGGGCGCCCCACCGCTGGCAATCAACGCAGGTTCATTTGTCGGCCGATTCCCCATGAAAACCATCACCTCAGTCATCCAGGTTTACGAAAAATTGGCGTAGGGTCTGTGAAGATTTCAAGGTACGGCAAAATTTCCTTGACGCCCCCATTGCGTCGATCACAATCATCCACAGAGAACAACCTCACAAGTGAACGAACGTTTCAATCCCGACTCAAATTCTGACGTCAAGGGGCGACGATGCTGCCACATACGACACTCAAACTGGCCAGATGGATGATCCGCACCGGCCAGTCATGGGAACGCGCAGCCCTATTGCAAATCGACGCTGAACATCAACAGACCACAGACGATTCAACGGTGACGCTCTCATCAGGTTTCGATCATCAAGACACTTTCTCAACGGTCGAAGCCTCCCCACGAGTATCGATCGCTACCAGCCTGCTTTCCCCACTCCATCAGGTAGATCAACATCCATCTCGTGAGGCCTCTGAAACCCTTTCACCCAGATACGACCGAGAACGCGGCCTCACCGATCATGAACTCAGCCTCATCACCCCCTATCGAGATCGCACCTGGTGGGAATTTCTCGGAGAATACGCTTATGAACTTCTTGAGTTCTCCAGTCGTTCGATGCTCCTGTGGCTCATCGCCATCACTCTCACCATTGGCGGGATGACCGTCTACTCTGTTTACGGCATGATCAAGAGCTTAACCAAAACGATCGAAGAGCTGGAAAAATCGTCGAGCATCAACGAACATAATTCTCACTACGCACAGGTCATCGGAGTGTCTAAAATTGATCGTATCTGAAATTCATGGTGTCTGACATCCAGACACAGGATGAAAACTCTGCGAGAAAAATCATGACACTCTCACCCGACGACGATTATCTGGAACAACTTGATGAGGAACGCAAACGCGGACTGACTTCTCACGAAAATGAACTCATCGAACACCGCTACGATGGCAAGCAGCAAACCACCTGGCAAGTCGCCCTGGAAACTGTCTACGGCATCGGCGAATGGGCCGTCACTTCGATCCTTGTCTGGATTTTGCTCGTCACACTCATCTTCGGCGGCCTGGCCATGTATTCGGTCAACAAAATGATGAAAGCCAGAAACGATAAAATCAACGAGCTCAATCGCTGGTAGACTGGTATCTAGATTTCTGCAATCCAGATATATGGAACTGAATGCCCACACTTCGAAGACAGATTCCCCTTCGTTTTCACCCCCCAGTCACAACGAACACGTCTCTTCCCCCTCACTCTCGACGCCCCCTACCCCCGCCAGCTATCATCTCCCCATCACGTCCTATGCCCTAAGCTCTAATATCCAGGCCCAAACATGATCCAACCCCACGACCCCACCGCTCTGAATCGCTACTCCTCTCGTTTGACTCAACCAAAAACTCAGGGCGTCTCCCAATCGATGCTTTACGCCGCTGGTTTCTCCGACGACGACATGCACAAGCCCCAAATCGGCATCGGCTCCGTCGCCTACGATGGCAACCCCTGCAACATGCACCTCTTTGATCTCGCCGACCACGTCCGCGCCTCCGTCAAATCCCAAAACCTCCTCGGCATGCGTTTCAACACCATTGGCGTCTCCGATGGCATCGCCATGGGCACCGAAGGCATGTCTTTCTCACTCCCCTCACGCGACATCATCGCCGACTCCTTCGAAACGCAAGCCTCTGCTTTCTACTACGATGCTCTCGTCATGCTCCCCGGCTGCGACAAAAATATGCCCGGCTGCCTCATCGCCGCTGGCCGACTCAACCGACCCACGCTCCTCATCTACGGCGGCACCATCAAACCCGGCTGCCTCAACGGCAAACCACTTGACGTCGGCTCCTCCAACGAATCCTACGGACAATACATCTCTGGACAAATTACCGACGAAGAACGTAAAGCCATCAACCGCAATTCCTGTCCCGGACCCGGCGCCTGCGGCGGCATGTTCACCGCCAACACCATGGCTGTCGCTATGGAAGCCATCGGCATGACGCTCCCCTTCTCTTCCTGCATCCCCGCCGAAGACCCCGCCAAACCCAATGAATGCAAAACCGCCGGCGAAGCCATCAAACATCTCCTCGAACAAAACCTCTGCCCCAAAGACATTATGACCCGCCCCGCTTTCGAAAACGCCATCGTCACCATGATGGCCCTCGGCGGCTCCACCAATGGCGTCCTCCACCTCCTCGCCGTCGCTCGCGCGGTCGATGTCCCCCTCGACCTCAAAGACTTCCAAACCCTCTCCGAAAAAACGCCCCTCATCGGCGACATGCGCCCCTCAGGACGCTACGCCATGATCGACCTCCACCGCGTCGGCGGCACACCCGCCGTCATGAAATACCTGCTCAAACAAGGCCTCCTCCACGGCGAATGCATCACTGTTACCGGAAAAACCATCGCCCAAAACCTCGAAACCCTCCCCGACCTCACCCCCGGACAAGACGTTGTCCGTACCCTCGATAACCCCATCAAGAAAACCGGCCACCTCCGCATCCTCTACGGCAACCTCTCCCCCACCGGCGCCGTCGCCAAGATCACCGGCAAAGAAGGCGAAACCTTCACCGGCCCCGCCCGTGTTTACGACTGTGAAGAAGACATGATCCGCGCCGTCGAACGCAAGGAAGTTCTCAAAGGCGACGTCGTTGTCATCCGTTACGAAGGCCCCCAGGGCGGACCCGGCATGCCCGAAATGCTCGCCCCCACCTCCGCCATCATGGCCACCGGCCTGGGCAAAGATGTCGCCCTCATCACCGACGGACGCTTCTCCGGGGCCTCCCACGGCTTCATCGTCGGCCACGTCACCCCCGAAGCACAAATCGGTGGCCCCATCGCCTTGGTCCACACCGGCGACCAGATCACCATCGACGCCATCACCAACCAGATCACTCTGCATGTCAGCCACGAAGAACTCGCCAAACGCCAACAATCCTGGACCGCCCCTTCCCACCGCGTCACCAAAGGCTCCCTCGCCCGCTACATCAAAACCGTCAAACAAGCCAACGAAGGCTGTGTCACTGATGAGTGAACCATCTTTTGAATATTCAAGTTTTGGAAGGGTTCAAATTGTCAGAATTTTCATTACTTGAAGTATTCACTGGTTCGCGAGGAATTGATGAGGTTGTCTTCGAGCTTGCTTCCAACATGCCTTTTTTCCATTCAGGCATTTTTTCAACCATAGTTTTAGCATATCCCAAGTATTCGAAATATTCTTCATTGTTTACCATTATTCGCTCTCAATTCTGTTTTCTGGAGACCCACTTAGGAATTCTAGGAAAAGGGTTGCTGCTTGTAACTCTAATTCCAGATACGTTGTCGGCAACATCTTTAGTCTAAGATTTGAATTGCTCATATTCCAATTAATTACGCTGCCTTTTTTATCTTTGGGGTTACGTCTCAATGTATCGTAACCAGAAGACAGATTCATCGAAAATAAATCAAAGAATCTGGTTGGGCCAACTCCAACAAATGGTTGAAATTTTACTTTTGAATTGTCATTTTTCGAAAAACCAACATCAATTGAATCAAAATGAAAGTCTTGGGCTTTACTTTTTTCGTATGGTTCAATGTAAACAACTCTTTCAATACCTGCTGCAACAATATGCTTTGTGCAATTATGGCAAGGAAAGGTCGTACAATACAACGTTGCTCCTTTTGTTGATAGATTGCTCCTAGAACAAGCTGTAAGCGCATCCATTTCTGCATGGACTACTCGACCATATTCAGTTAAATTTGATATCGGTGACAACTTTGACTCAAGAATTTCACGCAGCGTTTCAACATCAATATTTTTTTCACTCGCCATCTCGCAAATCTTATCTACAATTTTTGATTGCTCCAGCTTGTTCGAATCAAACCCTCTTTTGTAATCTCTACCATTTTCTAAATCCGTCCAAGTGCCGTCTTCTTCTTGAGACGGCCAATATAGACCGCCACCAAAACTTGGACAATCATTGGCTCCAGTAGCAATTATTTGCGATTCATTTGTAATTGCAGCGCCTACTTGACGTGAAAGATCTGCCGATCGTAATGCAGCAGCAAAGGCAAAGAACATCGCGTACTCATCAAAACTTGGAGTCTTGAATGGGTTTCCGAACCATAATTCGACAAGCCTTTTCAGATCGCCATTTAATTTGTCTACATTTCCATCCGAATGGACAAAGAAGTCAGATTTATAGAACGTTTTCGTTACCCTCTGACCTTCGGGAACACTCTCTTCGTTTGCATCCCGCTCAATTAATTTTTTTGCTGATTCGTTACCGATACCTAGATCATTTAGATGTTTCAATCGGCGTGATTCTTCACAGTGCACTCCGAGGAGAAAAAAACCATTTGGGTAAATCCTTCGCAGTGAATTTACTTCTTCAGGTCTTTTTAATGAATCGATAATGTAAGCTCGTTTCTCTTTTGGAGGAAGCGATTTTCCTTCCTTGGCAATTTCCTTGTTACTCTTCACTCGTTCTAAATAAATTTCAGCAGCTACTCCAAGAGCGAGAGAATCACGTCCATGCTTTTTGCAAATTTTATTTCCTGCATCCATAAACTCACTGATACGGCTGTAGTGATCGTTTTCATTGGCCGAAACTTTTTCAATCCTGGAAATTACATCCGCAGAAACCTTTACGATTTTCACATCATATCCAGCAACACCTAATTGAGTCTTGAGGTAGTCACGAATTACCCCAAATTGGGTGCCGACTGCTCCGACAAGACCAATAACAATTTCAGAGTTGTAATCTTTATATGATTCCGTAAGTTGATTCATTCCGCCTCACGCACAAAAAATACTATACAAATACCCTACCATCTTTCTTTTACTCAACAAGCTATAAGTAATCCAAAACGTACGTTCAATTCCAATTAACTAATCAAAACCGTCAAACAAGCCAACGAAGGCTGTGTCACTGATGAGTGAACAAAGTCGTAACTTCAAACCAGTTTAAGTTCCTCAATATCACCAATACACATACCGCTGAAACAACCCACGATCCGCCGCGGGAAGTTCATTGACGTCTTCTATCAGATACTGGTTTTCTTCCGTGTCCGTTATGATCTTGCCTGACTCGCCGAAGTCCTGAACATTCTGGCTGATCCACCGCATCAGAAACGTCTCTCGGCCGGCACCGGTTTCCACGTCAAACTCCAGATACCCCTGGGCCAGTTTCAATTCATATACGCGACGAATCCGACGAAACAAATACCGCTTCGCCAACGTCAGTCGCATCAACGCCTGACTGCGCGGATCCCAATCGTGAATGTTCCCGATCATCGCCACTTCAGTATCGTCGCCATGTTCATTCCACGCACGCAGACTCAAATACTGCTCCGGATATCGCGACGGGAATAAGCTCAACAACGACAATCCATACGCCTCGTCCACTTTTTTCAGCGTCGGATCATCGCGATCTGAAAAACGCGCAACCAGTTTCAGCTCTCCCTGATCGCCAGCGACAAATTGATACTCCTGCGGCACAAGCCACGTCAGTCCCGTCGCTTTTTTCGTTTGTGCATCTTGATCATCCTGCTGTTGACTCGGCTCGGGTATGGTTTGAGGAATCGTAGCAGGCTCCTGCTGAACCAGCCGGTCAATCGAATCACCTTTGGAGATTTGCGTCTGAATCTTGACCAGCCGGGCGTATGTTCCCTCCTGCTGTAGTAAGTCCGCGTGACTCCCCTGTTCAATCAGTCGCCCACGATCAAACACCAGAATGCGGTCGGCATTGCGCAGCGTTGAAAGCCGATGCGCGATCGCAATCGTGGTGCGCCCCTTCACGAGCACATCGAGCGCCTGCTGAATCTCACGTTCCGCCTCGGCATCAATATTACTGGTGGCTTCATCGAGCACAAGAATCCTGGGATCGTAGAGGAGCGTCCGGGCTATCGACAAACGTTGCTTCTCTCCTCCTGAAAGTCCGGCCCCCTGTTCGCCCAAAGGCGTTTCATAGCCCAAGCGATTCCGACAAATAAAGTCATGCGCTCCAGCCGCTTTGGCTGCCGCCAAACCTTCCTCGATCGTTGTCGCAGGGCGTCCATAAACGAGATTGTCCCAGATCAACCCTCGAAACAAAAACGACTCCTGAAACACAATCCCCAGATGTTCTCTGAGCTGTGTCAGTGACAGATCGCGCAAATCGATGCCATCGATCAGGATTCGCCCCTCCTGAACATCGTAAAAACGCCCCAGCAGGTTGACCATCGTCGACTTCCCGCTCCCGCTGCGTCCCACAATGCCGACCATTTCGCCAGCAGCGACTTCAAAACTGACATCATGCAAAACAGGCTGGTGACGATCGTATCCAAAAGTTACATGTTCAAATTGAATCCGACCCTGAATATTCTCCCAGGGGGTGGTCACTTCTTTTTGAGGAATCCCCACAGACGTATCAAGAATTTCCATGACACGCTTGTTGCCCGTCATGAAGTTTGAAAACCACGACGTGAAATTCGAGAGGTTTGTCAGCGGCGTATAAAACATCGCCAGATAAGCCAGAAACGCAATCAGTTCTCCCAGTGTCATCTCGCCCCCGATGACATCGCGTCCACCGACATACCAGACGATCAATCCACCTAACGAAAAAATCAACTGCATCGACGCCGCATACATGCTACTGGCATATTCCACACGCAAGCGCGACTGACGCAGATGCTGGCTGTATTTCTGATATTTTTCATACTCCCGGCTTTCCTGAGCAAACGCTTTCACAACTCGAATTCCCGAGAGCATGCCGCTTAAGACCGCAATCTGTCGCGACGCTGCATCCCAGAGTCGGAAGTGACGAGGATACACATACTTCCAAAACGTCCACGTTCCCACAAACAGCAGCGGGACAGGAATCAGCGTAAACAATGCCAGCTTCCAATTCAGGCTCAGCAGCATGATCCACACACCAACAAGCTGCAGAATCTGCAGCAGGAATCCTCCGGTCATCTGGTGGACCAGCCCATGAATCGACTCACTATCGTGCGCCACTCGAGAGATCAACGATCCCACCTGATGACGGTCATAATAGGCAATCGCCAGATGCTGCAGACGATCGACCATCCGACCGCGCAAATGACTGGTCAATCGTGTTCCGATCGTCGTCGCCAAACGCCCTTTAAAGACTTCTACTCCCGAAAGCACGACCCGTGAAGCCGCCAGTCCCAAGACGACGATCAACAATAACCCCAGAAAATCCTGTGGTTGTGGCTGGGCCGAACGAGATGACGCCGTCAGAATGTTGTCAACCAGATATTGCTGCAATTTCGGCGGCACCAGTTCCGCTGCCACGCCCAGCATCGTCAACGCACATAACAGCACTGTCATACCCAATTGCGGGAACAGCAAATCCTTGACCTGCTGAAAAATGCGGTGCTTATGAAAACATCGCGGGCATGATTCCAGCGTCGATTGCAATCGTAATCCACACGACGAACACCGCAGAGCCTCACGCTGCTCTCCGTCCACCTCTTGAAGCTGACCGTCGTTTCTGAACCGATCCAGCTTGCTGGCTATATAGTGAAAGCGGTCAGCATGTCTGTTGGAAAACCGCAACACATCAATCCACGTCTCTGCAATCTTGAGTTGCAGCATCCCCGCTCCAACGCCCGAAAGATTACGGACACCCTCAATGTCAGCCAGCGCAAAACAGGTTGCCCCCGGCGGCAATGCCTCCGCTCGTCTGGTTTCAAAGTCTGAAACCGCCGCATCCACCAGCGCATCCGTTGCCGGCAATTCTAAAACGACGACATACCGACGCGTCAAAACCAGCCAGCCTGGCTTTGCGGTCCCATCCAGCGACAAATCTGTTTCTGCCGTCAGGAGAATGTCACACCCATCTGCCAGATCAATCTCAGGCAGATCCACCGGCAGAGAATTCTTCGATGGTGATAAAACGGGAAGCGTAGGAAACGAAACTTTGGTCATGGAGCGTTTGCACCCAATCAACAGGTGGAGACGCGAGCGAGCGGAAAATCCGTTTTGCCGCGGTGGAAGAAATTCAATTAGCGAAAACTGTATGCACGCCTGACAGTACGGTCAAGATGCGAACACGACAGGATCTGTAAAATCATTCTCAAACTCTTCAATCGTCTGAACCATCAACTTTCAAACATCCATCCGACAACACGCGCACGCGCAACCCTCCCCGAAACGACTCCGCCATGAAATCCTGTACCCCCTCAGCCACCACACGATCCATCCAATGACAAGGCGTACATTCCTGAGAACCAAAAAAACGTACTCCCTGGAATTCAAACTCCTGGTGATACAATTCACTGAGTTTCATACCCGAGACAATCAGGTTGCGTCGAAATATGGAAGCAGGCAGCTTTGGCAGTTTGAAACGCGCACGGATCTCCTCAACAACAGATTGCTCCATCAACGTCACTTGCCCTTTATGGCCGTGGGGACGCTCAAAATAACGATCTCCCCGCAACCCCCGACCCGCCACGCACTCCACTTCCAAAACGCTCCGAATGCCATGGGTCATACGTCCCTGCCCACCACGCGTCCAATAATCGTGCCCCGGCGAAATACAGATTTCTACCAGACGCGCTTCGTCGACTCTCGCAATGGGGTTCGTCATCTCTGGCTCCTGATGAACTGCTCTGGTACGTGAATTGCTTCCCTTCCCCGGGAGGCAGAAATTTTTCAACTCTCTGTGGTCAAGGATGCCTCCTCATACCTCAACATAGACAAAGGCAACTGTGAGATGACCAACCATTCTGGAAGAGTCGCGATCATTGGCAGCGGCCCTTCGGCACTGTATGTCCTTTGGCATATCCTGCAACGTTTGGACCAACTTCAACAGCACACTTCAAAAATCACGCAAATTATCGTCTTCGAGAAAGACGTTCAATTCGGCACCGGCATGCCCTACAACCCCCGCACAACCGATCGCTATAACATTTGTAACATCTCTTCGGAAGAACTTCCCAAACTTACGGGAACATTTGCAAACTGGTTGCAAACCTGCCAACCCCTCCAACTGCATGCCTGGAATATCGAACCCGACGACATCCGCGCCGACGAAACCTATTGCCGAATTGCCTTAGGTCAATACTTTCACGAACAATGGAACCTGATCGTTTCAAGACTTCGTAATGCGAACGTCACGGTCATTGAGCATCCCCTGACACAAATCACCGATGTCATCGACGACCCTGCCCGCTTTGAGATCAAGCTCATCGATTCCCGTGGCTACACCTATGACTGCGATCGTTTGGTCATCGCAACCGGACATGCCTTCGGCAACAACGACATTCCTGAATGCAAATACTTTCAATCCCCCTGGCCCATTCAAAAACTTCTCCCCGAAGTGGGAACCTTCTATAACTTCAAAGTGGGAACCCTGGGAGCGTCGTTGAGCGCTTTTGACGTCATCACCTCTCTGGCCCACCGCCACGGACGCTTCCTCACCAGCAACCAGCGAACCACCTTCAAACGACACCCCGAGGCAACCGGGTTCGGCATCGTCATGCACGACCTGTTTGGCTGGTTGCCTCACCTTCAATACGAACAACGCCAGCCTTTCCGCGACATCTACCGACATACGTCCCGTCAAGACGTCTTCTCTTTATTAGACGAAAAAGGCTTCCTGCAGCTCCAGGACTATTTCAATTCGATCTGCCGCCCTGCTCTGATCAAAGCGTTCCAACGTGACGCTCGTCCCGAAGTCGTCGAGAAACTCAAGCATCCAGAATTCACTATCGACGACTTCGTCACGCAGATGACCAGCGAACATACCTATTCAGATCCATTCGCAGGCATGCGTCAGGAATTAAAACCTGCCACACGATCCGTTCAACAGGATCGCCCCATTCACTGGAAAGAAGTGCTCGACGACCTGATGTACACATTGAACTTCCACGCCGAATTGCTCAGCGCCGAAGATCATCTTCACTTCCATGCCGTCGTCATGCCGTTTCTGATGAACGTCATCGCTGCACTCCCTCTACGATCTGCCAAAATACTTCTCGCTCTCCATGAGGCTGGCTGCCTGGAACTTGTCGTCGGTTCAGCCCGCGTCGTCGGCCACGAAGACGAGCAAACCCTCGTCGAGGTCGAACATGATTGCACGACTCACTCAGATCGCTTCAAAATGTTTGTCGACTGCAGCGGCCAGTCACCCCTCACACTCGAAAACTACCCCTTTACCTCCCTGAGACAATCAGGCCGAGTTCGTTCAGCACGTGTCCCGTTTCACGACTCCTCCGCTCCTCACGATCTCAAGGACAGCGACCGCGACCGTCTCCTCCCCGGAGATCCACCTTGTCTGGAACTGGCAGGTATTGATGTCGATGCGTTTTATCGGCTCCGTGATTTGCAGGGAACCCCCAACCCCCGCATTCACGATATCGCCTTTCCCCACACCACCGGTCTGCGCCCGTACTCCTACGGCCTTCAGGCCTGCAACGATACCGCCGCCATACTCGTTAGTAGTTGGTGCCACCCGCAAAGCCCTTCTGCCGACACAGCCCAATCGCTCTCCCAGGCTTCAACAATCTACGACCAAATCTGATCGTCTGTTGTTCTTTCACTGTGAAAACAG
>JBGSVC010000154.1:0-3251 GCA_041753175.1 Planctomycetaceae bacterium | reverse complement strand
CGTTTTTTGCCGCTGACGATGCCAGTTCAGGTCGTGAGCTGTGGTCGATCGATGCCAATGACCAGGTTAAAAGGCTGTTTGACCTCAACACGACTGGCAACTCTAACCCTGAAAATCTCACTGCCGGTGGAAACAGCCTGTACTTCACAGCAACAGATTCAAATGGCACAAAACAGCTTTATCGCTACGATGCGACTTCGGGCCTGCAGACGATTTCATTAACGGATGGCCAGGCGTCGGGTTCGCAACCCTCGACGTTGCGCTTTGTCGACGGACGATTGTACGTCAGCGCTGTGCACTCGGGCATCTCGGGGCAAGATCCCGTCAGAACCTGGAGTTATGACCCAGTGTTGCAATCGGCAAGTCTGTTATCGTCAGGGTTTCAAAGTAACGTCGCGTCAACAACCTACGTCATCGCTGAAGGTGTGCTGATGAGCGTCGTTAGTCACGATGCTGGCGGAACGGATGTCCTGGAAGCCTATGACTTATCCCAAAATAGCTGGTTGGGAGCGATGACATTCGATGGAAATACGCTCACGAATGTTTCGATCAATTATGTGCTCGGAGGCAAGATCTTCTTTTCAGCCAAACTCAACGGGAGCGGACTGACGAGCCAATATGTTTCGACGTCGTCGACCCAGGCAACAGAATTAGTTCTGACCGATGGAATGCAAGTGACCAATGCCGCGGCATCTCCTGCCTCAGTGTTCAATGTTCTCAATTCTGATCAGTTCTTTCAAAACGAGTATTTTTTTGCAGGTCAAACCTCGGTCGGAAATGAACTGTGGAAAATTGATGACGCTGGTTATCTGCGGTTTGTCATGGATTTGAATCCGGGAACCGCCAGTTCGAATCCGAAGAATTTCCGTGTCACGGAAAAAGGATTGTTCTTTTCCGCTCGGGTAGATGACAAACTCAGCGACCTGTGGACAGTGCATCCCAATGGTGTGGTCAATTATGTGGTCGGGGATCAACTTGTCGGCAGTAAATTCACCAATATCGCGGGCATGACCGTGCTCGGTAACAAAGTGATTTACGCCTCCGATACGGATTATACAGGTCGAGAACTCATCTTTACGAATCTCGACGCAGGCGTGATGGTGACGGAGGGGGGGCGGACGTACAATCATCAGGAATTCGCCAATTTTGGTCAACTTTCCCAAGGGAATTTCATCGAAACAAAAACGTTCACCATCACCAATGAAGGCTATACGGATTTGATTCTGCAGCCTCTGGCACCGATGATGGTTGGTGCGGCCTATTCGGTGATTGGTCCTGATATTGCACCCAACACGGTGTTGCATGATGGGGAATCCTTGACCTTTACGATTGGTCTGAATCGTAATTTCCTGGGAAAACAAAACGGGTCGGTGACAATTCGCAGCAACGAATCCCCAATTTCTACTTACATTATCAACTTTTTCAGCGTCATTTACCCCATCAAGGATGTTGAGCAGAACAACTACCTGGGAACCGCGAACTCACTTGGGAATCTGTCGTCTTCCAATAAGGAGTTGCTGACCGGCGGGCTGATCAACAATTCCAGCAATCCCAACGAGAAGGATCTCTTCTCGTTCAGCGTGGATGCCCCCCACAAAATTGCAATCACCCTGATTTCTTACAATGACGACATCTCGGTTAGCCTGCTCAATGCCAACGGTTCAACCATCGGGGGCACCGGCAGCGATTTCGACAAATTCGACTACATGGAAGTCGACGTGGCTGCTGGCAATTATTTCTTAAATCTGTATGGAACGCCCGGGTTAAGCGGTGGGAATTATCTGCTGCTGGTGAAAATCATCAATGAAGACCTGGAGTATAACAATAATTATCCCTCTGCTGACTCGCTGGGTGTTCTCAATGAACTGACGCCTTACAAAACCTTCGAGGGTACAATTTACTCGGATGTCTCTGATATCAAAGACGTCGTTAAATTCAGCCTGGACGAAGATGAAACGGTTTTGTTTGAAATCAAGCGAACAAACATCGATATGGGATATGGGTTTTATTACGACAATGGAATCGTCGGGAACCAGATCTCATCAGACTCGATTGGAGGTGTGATCACCTCAACGAGTTATCAAATCGATTTGCCCAAAGGCGATTATCTTTTCAACCTGTATGTGCACAATTTATACGGTGCCTACAAAGGCGTTTCTGGCAGTTATACGCTACGTATTGAGATTGTGGGCAAAGATTACGGCAACAACAATAATCTCCCGTTTTTCAGCAGCCTGGGTCGGGTTATTTACAAAACCATCGACGTCGATGCGACTTTTTCGACATCCGCAGATAAAGACATTTTTCGATTTATCAGTTTTTCTTTACTTGATATCTCATTCACACTCACGAGTCCTTCAGGAAAAACATGGATGAACATCCTTAAGAAGGATTCGAGCGGTAACCTTGTCTCGATCTCTAATGGTGCGATTTCTGCGGCAAATGGATCAACGACGATCACTTTGCAATACATCCCTAACGGAGAATACTTCATCAACTTCTACCCTGATCCTTCGAATCCGTCTGCATCCTACAAAATCACTGTGGACCCTCTGTAAGCACCATCAGTTCACCACTTCGCATTCATCACTGAATTGTTTGTTGAGCGTTGACTCATCTTGATCTGTAATCCCGTTTCAAGCTATTCTTGTGCCTCCTTTGTCGGTTGCATCTGTTGCCACGCGTAGGGATACGCGTCTGATGCATACCCGGCGACCTGCATTTGAAATCGCACCGGGAACCACAGGTCGGCATCCATGCTTATTCCGTTTCTAGCTTTGATGGCTCTGCTGATGACCGGGCTGTCGCTGGGATTGTTGCTGCAGCATGGCAAACGAGGCGGAGTGGTGCTGTTTATTTACATGATGTGGTTACACGTCATCACGGCAATCGGCTACGACTTTTTATTGGTTTACCGGGCATGGAATCTGGGGCCGCGCTATCCGGGCTGGGACGATATTGAAATCGGCACCGGCGCAGCGATGTATGTGGTATTAATTTCTGTCGCTTTGCTGTTGTCAACACTTGTTTATCGCTGGATGCCACAAGTTGCTGCCATTGATGGAGACAACGATCCATTGCCGCCGATGATGACGATCGACTGGCTGTATCTGGTCGGGATGTTTGTGCTTTACCTCTTGGCGATCGTTTGGGGGACGTTAAAGGTCGGAACCGAGATTCAGGTCATTTTGCCTTTTCGTCTCAATGGCGTTATTGAAGCCAGTTGCCTGTTTTTGTTTCCGTTTTGGTTG
>JBGSVC010000153.1:0-5325 GCA_041753175.1 Planctomycetaceae bacterium | reverse complement strand
TGAAATGGTTTGTTGAAGACGCGATAAATAATTATTCCCTCAGAAGTGTCGCTCCAGGTGTATTCGATCATATTGGCTTTTTTACTCGCCTCATCCCAGTAGAACCCATGAGTAAAATAGCCGTTGCGCATGACGAACTCAGTGTCAATTTTGTTGAGTTCTTCCTGAACGCGGGTTTTGAATTCCGGCATATTCAGAATATCAGCGGCCTGCAACATGCCTGCATAAAATAACGCAGTGTCGATCGTGGAAATTTCAGAGTAGGGTTTGGGCTTGCCATGGATGTCGGTGAAATGTGCCAGCCAGCCCCTGTTTTCAGGAGGATTGGCCTGCACAGTGTTGTCGAACCCATGCACAAGACTTTTGATCGCAAATTCTCGATCACACCATCCACGGTCTGCTGCAATTGCCAGCGCCAGATTTCCCAATCCCGTAGCTGCACAACTCACCGTCTGATGGTCAGAGGCACGATCCACAAACATGCCATTGTCTGTAGCCAGGTTGGTTAATCGAGAAACTAAAACCGCTTCATTCGGGATCGTGATGGCGATCGCGAGTAAAGAATAAATTAACATTTCGAACTCCTCTTCGAATCAGTTCGTCGAAGTCATCTCGACAACAGGGAGCTTCTAACACAAACTTAAAGATAAAATATGTATCGGCATCCACTTATATGATTGCCCGCTTATTTGAATAGTCAAGCGTTATACCGACCAGGAACCTTTGATAAGTCGGATAAGGAGTATTGGATAGCCCGAATATTTTGGCAAGAGGACTTAGGACGTTTCTGAGAGTTGTAAGTTCTACACAACTCTCTGAAATGTGTGACGGCCGTCGTCACATTTGATTACTTCGATGTGATGGCAACTTGATGTTTAGCATGTCTTTACGGAGAAAGACTGAACGTCGCCATCACCGGAAAATGATCGCTGTAACCGATGCGATCTTTGTAATCATCAAGTGGAAGCTCATATTGTTTGCCGCGAACAACGCGTTCATTGAGCATAAAGCCGGGGCGTACCACGTGGCTTTCCTTCCACTTCAGTGTTTTTCCTGCAGGGCCCGCCTGGGTGTTTGTAAAAATATGATCGTACCCCAGCAGTTCCATATCCTCGGAATCTGGGTTGAAATAGCCATGGGTATACCGTTGCGTCACGGATAAATGGCCCAGAGTATTGATGAGCCCCCCCTTTTCCAAAGCCAGGATGGAGTCACTGCCGTGATCGTCGTTGAGGTCGCCACCGATGATGACGGGGACTTCTGTCCCTTCGTAGTCACGGATCTCGTTATTGACGATTTTGAGAACGGTTTCTGCTGAAATGGTCCGGACATTATCACCGCCATCCCGTTGACTTTTCCAATGGTTGATCAGCAGGTAAAAAGGTTTGCCCTGATGTGTGAAGCGGGCCGACATGACCCCTCTTGGAAAATTGGGAATCGCGAAACTGCGCGCCAGAAAGGGCTTTTTGCTGATAATGCCGACATCAATCCCGCGGGTATCTTTGCCTTCGAGTACCAGAAAATAATAGTAGCCTTTTGAAAACAGATGACGAGACACAAGTTCTCGCAAAATCTGGTGGTTTTCGACTTCCATCAGCCCGATGATATCGGGATTCATTTCGAGAATGACGCGGGCATCGTTGGCAAGTTTTTTATCGACCTGCGATTTCGTGAGGATATCTTCTGCGTCGAGTTGAGGGTCATCATATTCGTCGAACATGTTTTCGACATTCCAGAAACAGACTTTCAGTTCCTGGGCAGATATAACGTCACAGCAAAAGAAAATGGCCAGCATCATGCCTGCCATCAAGTAATGAAGCATCATTTTTGCGATCCTTGCAAAAGAGCATCCTGAAAACGTGACAGGTTAGCAAACTCAGACATCTCTCGGCAAGAGTTTTTCCTAAATCACCCTATTTGCCATCGTCATCGGCATTTATCTCGAAGATAAAGGTCTTTCACTCAGCACATCAAAAAACAAAGGGGAAACGCCATCTGGCGTTTCCCCCAAGGATTGCAGACAGTTTCTTGAGATCAACGAGGTTTATTCACAGCAGGTACACAATTCGGGGACGAACAGCGTCAGGGTCGCTGTGTATTTCGTCGCCTCGAAGTCGTCGCCTGACTCGTTGAGAATCAGGTGGCTGACGAACAGGTAGCGGGCTCCAAATTTGGGAGTAAACGAGATGAGGCCATCTTTGTCGGTCAGCCGTTCGTATTCGTCGTCAAAGTCGGGTCTGAGTTCGACCCCCTGGGGAATACAGGAGACTTTTACTCCTTCAACGGGTTCACCTCGCAGAAGAAGTTTCACCTGCACAGGGCGACCTGCGGCCATCGGCAGGATTGGATTGACCGTGGGCACAAATTCAAAGGGATGCCCCAGCGATTGACCTATGATGCGATCGTCGGGGACAGGTTTGTCCAGCGACTCAGAGATTTGAAAAAACGTCTTGGCCGTTTTCAAAGAGCGCTGTAGTTGTCCATGATCGACGACGTAATCACTGGTTTCACAAACTGTGTAGATGCCGGGTTTGAAAGCAGAAAATTTCATGGAGTAGTAGCCTTCTTTGGGAGCATATCCCAGATCGAGGGCTTCCGGTTTGAGGTCAAATCGTTTTCCCTCGGGATCGACCACACCGATTTGAACCTTTTGAAGATCGAGTTTTCCCGCGATTTTGAAATCGCGGTGGTCATTACCGTGGTTGCCGAGCTTGAGATCGATGTAGACAGCATCTCCTGAACGAACAAGGTTGGTATTGGTTTCGACCCAGGAATCGTGGGCCATGGTGGTCCCGACGCAGCACAATGTCATCAGACAAGTAACAAAAGAGTTCATGGTAAGTATCCTGATTGAAAAGTAGATTGAGGTTGTCATTAAAATGCGCCAATGGTGTTACCGTCGTCTCGCCCGTGGAGGTTGCGATGAAGGTCTGCATCGATGCTCTCCGAGAGGAAACGCACGGATCCATCTCCCATAACGACTTGTGCCCCGCCTCGGTGAAAACTGCGTGATCCAAAATAGCCTGACCAGTGGTGGACGATATCGGGAACCCTGCTGTTGGGAGTGGTGTAGCCGTTGGTCATGGTCGCCAAAGAACCGGTGAAGGCCCAGGAGAGTCCTCGTCCACGCAAGGCGGGACTGGATCCTCCTCGCCAGGTGATTGTGCCGGTCGCGCTGGCCACGACTGAAGCCAGATCCGGGTTTTGTATCACACCGCCGGATGCGTAGGCAGACCATGGAGCGCCTGTGGCAACAAAGCCTTGTGAAGGACTTGCTGTTGAATTGACCCCACCTGACCCGTTGTAGGTATATTGGTAAGGGAATTGTGGACTCTGGCCGGCAGGGAGGGTGATGTCGTCGCCGACACTGCGGACGGATTCACTCATGAAGACCGTGTTAGAGGTTCCATCAGTGACATCTCGAAAACCAACATTGGAAAATTGATAAACCAACCCGTCGGTCCGTTTTTCGAAATCGGTATTTCGATCTCGTCCACTCCCAAAGCTGACCATGTAATTATTCCCGCCATAAACATAATCTGTCCCGCTGATATTCATCGTTGTCTGGGGCGGGGCAGGATCGGTAGGACACAAAAAGAGAGGAAGCGGAGTGGCAAAGGCTTGAGCAAAACGATTCCCGATTTGTGCATCGGTATACGGTGTTTTGCTACTGAATCCTCCCGAGAATGCTGGTTTGGTGAAATCGAGCAGGTCGCTCAAACCGGCTTGTTCGACATACGGCAGCAAGCGTGCCTGAACGGAAAAATCGATATCTCGTTTTCCTGCCATGGGAAACATGGAGAAGGTCGATTCATAATTATGAAGAGCAAGCCCGAGTTGTTTGAGGTTGTTTTTGCATGACGAACGTCGCGCTGCTTCCCGGGCCTGTTGGACGGCGGGAAGCAGAATGGCAACGAGTGTCGCGATGATGGCAATAACGACGAGCAGTTCGATCAGCGTAAAGCCACGCTGGCGTCGAGGGATAATCAAATACATGGAATGACCCTATCACGGTTTGAGACTCAAGGAAGAACTTGCAGGGGAAAAAAAGAGCTATGCCGTGTTTGATGATGAGACGACGACTCTTAATAAGCATCGATCACGAAAATACAGTTATTCGTGAAAGCCCCATGCAAACGGTAGTGATGCTCAGGCTCGTCGAGTGGACGAATCTGACTACGGACAAGCAGCGCATACGGCGCTCGTCATTCCTTAAGACCGTTTTGGAGGTTTGATTGCGGGTTCATCAGCCAGCCCGCAAGGTTGCTCATTATCGAGCAGAAGTGAAGTGACCAGTCGATGGGAGCCGACCGGGGAGATCAGTGAGCACAGGGTTGTTGGAACTTTGAGAATCAATAAACCTCCCAGTTCCTGGGTACATCCACAGGTATCGTTGAGAAGTTGCCCGCAGGGAGCAGGAGATGAGTCCGCAGCAGTGAAAGATTCAGAGAAGCCCGCACAACAGCATTTCCCCGCGAGTTTGCGAGTTGGTGAGCAGTGGCAGGTTGATTTTGTTGTGTTTTGAACAGTCCGACTGACAGGAGCCGCGATCACAGTCTGACAGATCGCATGATCGTCGATCACTCTTCCCAGTCCATTGACAATTCGAGAATTGGAAACGGGAACCTGTGAGGAGTCTGGAGTGTCGGGATTGAGTGACGATGGGGAGCTGATTGACTCTCCGGGTGATTGTGCAGCGCACGAAGTCACATCGATTCCCACCTGAGAGGCAATCAGCCAGCAGGCCAGAAATAATCGACTCAATACTCGCAGGCAATCACGCATGACTCAAATATATCAAGAGAAATCAAAGAACTCAAATGTGACAAATGACCGCAGGGAATAACGTTTTGGATCTTACGTCCAGTGGATCGATGTTCTAAAGTTGAGATGATGCCCTACAGACAACTCACAATCAAACACACTGTTTACAGTACAACTTCAACAGTACAGAATTCAAGTTGACGACGCCTCCTGCGACTACTCCTGAGACAATCCGGGACGATAATTTCCCGGTCCCACTGACAGATCAGGTGCTCGATGCGCACACCAATGACCCTACGGAACTGTTGCCAAGTCGTGGGGGCGACGACAAATCCGATAGTCATCCCCGAAATCTTCTGGCGTTGGCAGGCTATAACACCTGCATGCGGATCTCCTGGATTTTCAAGACAGAAACCGTGATTATGCCGGCGTTTCTGGACGCCATCGCCGGTCCTGGGTGGGTTCGCGGATTTCTTCCCATTCTCAACCGGTTTGGACAAAGCATTCCTCCCCTGCTCTACGCAGACCATCTACGTGATATGCCTCGAAAATCGTTGAGCC
>JBGSVC010000152.1:0-7700 GCA_041753175.1 Planctomycetaceae bacterium | reverse complement strand
AATGTTCTGGGGGGGTGTCAGGGTTCGACAGGACCGCGCTGCGTTAATTCCGTAACGGGACAGCCATGGGGACTGACGTTTCCGTTTATCACCATTGGCGATATGGTGGAGGTTCATGTCAAGCTCCTGGAGTCACTAGGAGTCAGCCGACTATTAGCTGTGATTGGCGGATCTCTGGGAGGGATGCAGGTGCTCCAGTGGGCGATCCGGTATCCTCAGATGGTTCACTCGGCGATTGTACTTGCATCGGCTTCAAAGATGGCGGCTCAGGGGATTGCGTTTAATACTGTGGGACGACGAGCGATCTATGCGGACCCGCACTTCAATCAGGGGGAATACTATCAGACTGAGAATATCCCCCGGTTCGGACTGGCTTTGGCGCGGATGATTGCACATATCACTTACCTTTCAGAAGCATCTATCGAAAAGAAGTTCGGGCGACGGCTTCAGAATAGCGATACGTTTGCTTACGAGTTGTTAAAGGAAACGGAATTTCAGATCGAGAGCTATCTGCATTATCAAGGCAAGCGGTTTGTGGAACGATTTGATGCCAACAGCTATCTTTATCTGACTCGTGCGATGGATTATTTCGATCTGAGCGAGTCGCATGGCGGGCTTGAGAAAGCATTTGCTCAATGCCAGAGCCGGTTTTTGATCGCGTCGTACACGACTGACTGGCTGTTTCCCAGCGAGCAGTCAAAAAATATCATGAATGCACTCATCAAGGCTCATAAGCACGTCACGTATCTCGAACTTGACAGTCCTTTTGGGCACGATGCCTTCCTCATTGAAATACCGCAGCTCGACGAAATTATTCGACCGTATTTGTCAGCCTCGTATGCAGATATTAAACATAAGCAGTCAACTGAGCCTGTGTAGCAGCTTGTTGTGAACATCAACTGGCTGTTCGGGTTAAAGATTTCTGAATCCTATCAAATCCTCATCACTGAAAAAGACGGGCTTGATGTCTCAGAACAACGAACATCTCACCGACAAACTCATTCTCCAGCACATTACTCCTGGGACGCGCGTGGTCGATTTGGGGTGTGGTGATGGGCGTTTGTTGCGACGACTGCGTGACCATCAACAATGTGATGTGTTGGGTATTGAACTTGACCATCGTCATCTGCTGCAGACGATCTCGCAGGGGCTTCCTGTCATCCGGGCGGATCTCGACAACGACTTAAACGATATTCCCGATCAGTCGTTTGATTTTGCGGTTCTCAGCCAGACTCTTCAGCAGGTCCGTCATCCTGTCAAACTGCTCGATGAGATTCTGCGGATTGCCAAGATGGCATTGGTGGTGGTGCCGAACTTTGGTCATTGGAAAGTTCGACTCCAGGTGCTGTTTCGAGGACGAGCGCCAGTGACTGCGGATTTGCCGTATCAGTGGTATAACACGCCTAACATTCATGTTTTATCGATGAGCGATTTTCGGGAGTTGATTATCAATCACGATATCCGGATCGTCAAAGAAATCCCGATTATCGGATCCAAGAGCGTGGAGAAAGCTGTGTTGCCCAACCTGCGTGCCCGTAGTGTGCTTTATATTCTGGAACGCCATTGAAGGCGGCAGGTCGTCAACGTTTTCGATTAGCAACGTACTTTTGACCTACTTTTTATCAGACGACTTCGCTTCGGTTCCCACGGTTTTCTTTTCCAAGAACTGATTGAGTTCGTTGACCAGTTCTGCCTGCTTTTTAGTCAGTTGCTCATTGACGCTTTCAGCCAGTAATCGGACGGCTCGGGCGGGGACAGCTTCGTGAAGGGTGATCAAGACTTTGTCTTCAAAATAGCGGTCTTCCTTAAGTTGTTCCTCATCTTTTGGCAGGGTGTTTTCGTTTTTATCGCTTTCGTCGTCGTCTTCCAGACGAAACCCGCGTTGAAAATATTGCTCACTCAAAGGAGAGATAGTTGCGACATGGCCGATGGCATTGCCGAAGGTATCCAGGACTGCCGCGCCGCTGCTTCCCGGTGCCCATTCGGTGCTGAGGTTGATTCGATAGCTAGCTGCGCCGAATAGTGTTTGGGGATCCTGGTTGCGAACGTTTTGCCAATAAAAGCGATTGACAATTCCGGTCGAAAAATATCCTCGTACACCAAATGGATCACTCAAGAGGTAGGAAACATCTCCGGGTGAAACTTGATCGTTGAGCGGAAGAGCCGAGCATTTGAGACCTTCAACTTTCACGATGGCTGTATCCATTCTTTCGTTGGCGGCGATCACGGAAGTGACGGGATAGACCCGCTCATCGGCGGTCACTGCAATGAGCCAGGCTTCAGTTACATCATCATCGGGCGCGATACAATGATGACATGTTGCGATGATTCCATTTTCGGCAATCGCGTAGCCATTGGCGATATTAAAAGACCATCGATTGGGGCTGGAGATCATTCTGGCATATCCAATCCTGACAAGTGCCTTTCGGGCTGTTTCGTACACCTGGCCACCCGTTTTCTGCTCCTGGGAAACTGTGGGAAGGGAGATTTTTTCTGGCAGTGGTTTGTCGAGTTGCTCTTTGACCTGATCGTGCTTGAGAGTTAACTGGCCTTGTTGATGATACTGTCGAAGTTGCCAGACGATCCTTCGATCTCGCGAGAGCATGCTTCCGTTTTCAATGGTGACACCCTCACGCTGGGCGTAACCTGGCTGGGACATCATCCCCCAGATGATCACAGCTACGATGGTCGTGAGCCAGATTTCTGTATCGATGAGTTTTTGGAGAGCAATTGTGCGCATCGGATTCGCTTGAGTTGCTGCCTGTCGCATTTTTTCCCAATCTTCAAAACGGACTGATCAATATCAAAACCCCAATCCGAAACGAACCCGACTTTTTTGAGACACGCGGCTTTAGGAACTTGTTGAATTGATCAAGTCCATAATTAAAGCCTTCTCTATCGATGTTGAAAACAGGGTGTCTTCAACAACGTGCGAAGAGTGGAGGTTCGCGCTGTTGGGAAGACAACTGGCTGACAGGAGTTATGAGGACCTCTCAATATCAGTATGGCCGAATTATAGCTGTCTAGCCTGCTGGACCATAAAGGAATCTGGGATATTCTACTGAAGATTCTGCCTTGTGCTGTTCTCAGTGACATCCGAGAAGTGGTTGAAGCCTGGCGTTATTGATGGTTCCATCCATGAGAAGCATGCCGTCGATTGAGAAACTCAACCTGCTGCTAAACATCCCTTGCCGGTCAAACCTGACTCCAATTATGATCAGCCCTCACTCATTCTATCGACCATCAATAAAAAGCTGCTCAACGACGCATGCATCTGACACGACTGGCTACTGAGGATTTTCGGCGCATTGCGATTGTCAAACCGTCGGCTCTGGGAGATATTGTCCAGACTTTGCCGGTCATTCCTCATTTGAGACGTCGGTATCCAGAGGCAGTCATTAGCTGGGTCGTTGCTTCGCAATTTCGTGATTTGTTGTCGAACTACCCGGGAATCGATCAGGTGATTTGTTTCAATCGCAAGGGGAACTGGCGGGATTGGAAACGACTATTAGGTGAACTTCGTGCTGCAAGGTTTGATTTGGTTCTTGACCTCCAGGGGTTATTGCGGACAGGAGTGATGACATGGGCGACTGGAGCGCGTGTGCGCGTGGGGCTGCAGACCTCTCGTGAACTATCTCACTTAGCCTGCCATGCTCTGATCCCGGAGACATCAAAGGATGTCCCCGCGTGGCAGCGAATGGAGCCGATCCTGAGGAGTCTGGGTTGCCCGCCGGATGCGGTGGATGGACATTATTCGCGTCAGTTTTATCATTCGTGCGGAGGGGCCGGTTCGCAGATTAAGTTGCCATTGTCGGCAGGAGCGGACAGCGATTGCTCAGGCCAGAAACTGACACGGATTGGATTTCAACTCGGAGCCATGTGGGTGACGAAGCGGTGGCCGGTTGAGAAGTTTGCCCAACTTGCAGTTTTGTGTTTGTCGCAACCTGCGACGCAGATCGTGCTCATGGGTAGCCCCGCCGAAGAGGAACTGGCGGGGAGATTTGTTGAGCAACTGATGGCCATGAAGCCAGCTTTGCAGGTTGATCAGTTGGTCAATCTGTGTGGCAAGACAAAACTTTCGGAGTTAGCCGGGGAGCTTTCACAACTGTCTGTTCTGGTCACTAACGATTCAGGTCCGATGCATTTGGCCGACGTTTTGCAAGTTCCTATTGTCGGCATTTTTACTTGTACGGATCCCGTTCGTTCAGGACCGAAACCCTCGGAGTTGCATCGTCTCATTTCTGCTACGACGGAGTGTCGTGGGAGTTACTGCAAAACGTGCCCTTATGCTGGTCCAAAACATTTGGCATGCTTTGAGACGATCCAGCCAGAAATGGTCTATGCAAAAGTTCTTGAAGTTGTGTCGCAAAAAAAGGATGACAGATAGCAGACTGTAGAAAATCGACGTCGTGTCTAATTTCAACACTCCAAAAACGCCTGAAACGGGGCGTATTTGATGATTCCTCCTTGGAATCAGACAGCCCCTTGAGAAGACCAAGGGGCTATTAGACTAATAGAGAAATGCAATTCTTCCGGATGGTTTGAATCTCGCTGGGTTCAATTTCCGCCACTGAAGAGTTTGTGCTGGAAGATGTCGAGGTAAATCACCAACAACATCAGCGAGACAACAAAGAGCAGGCCGATCAATTGAGCGACATTCTGCACATTGGCGTTTGGTTTGCGACCTGTTAGGCCTTCCCAGATGAGAAAGACCATATGTCCGCCGTCTAAGAGTGGGATTGGCAGGAAGTTGAGGACGGCGAGGTTGATACTGAGAAATCCCAGAAACATTAGGAAATCAGAGACGCCTTGTTCGGCGACGAGGTAAGCGACTTTGGCAATTCCGAAGGGGCCGTGAAGTTCTTTTATTGACAGTTTCTGAGTGATTAAGCTACTGAGCGTTAAATAGATTTCCAAGGCCGAATTTTTGGTATGGGTGAACGCCATTTGTGCGGACGCCGCGAGGTTGTCTCCACTTTGTTCGATGGTCAACAGATTGATAATGACGCCTCGATTTGGCAAGAACCATTCAGAATCAGCCGTTGGTTCAATCTCGACGACACGTTCGACACCATCTGCGTTCATGACGGTCAGGTTGACTTTACTTTTGGCCAACTGCTGTAGTAATGCCAGTGCGTAACCGAGGTTTCGCTCATTTTCCTTGAGTAGTAATTCTTTGCGGTCTGATTTTTCGCGACTCTTGGCATCAATGAGTTCATCGGAAAGGATTTCGATTTTGCTGATGCGCTCATTGGGTTCGAGTTTTCCGGCGGCTGGGCCGCTGGGATCGACCTGGGCGATTGTCGACATGGCGTGGAAGGCGATGCCGATGGCTGGGATGGAAATTGGAACATTGCGATCGTGTGGCATTTCCAGCCACCCCCCACGTTTGATGGGGCTGACGATAATCTTCATTTCTTTGGAGCTTGTCCCGGGTTCTTCTCGTTGAATGGTCAATTCAACGGTTTCGTCATGATGGTCAGCAAACCAACCGGGTAACTTCAGGGGGTTGAGTTCAGTTCCGACGGACTTACCATTAACTTTGACTATGGTATCGCCCACTTTCAGCTCAGCGATTTCTGCCGGAGAGCCAATTTGAATTGCTTCGATACGTCCCATCAGTGGTGAGAACCCTAAACTTCGAAATGGATATGGTTCGACCTTGATGTCTTTGGTCTGGCCTTCTTCGGATTTGATCTTGTAGATCACCTCCTGGCTGCGATGTTCAGCGAGATACTCATGAAGCTGCGAAACGCTATCGATACTGACGCCATCGATCGCGATAATCTCGTCGCCACCGAGAAATCCGCCGGCTTTTTCAGCAGGGGAGCCCGAAGAGACAGGGGGTTTGTTGTCGGCAAATTTAGGGAGCTTCAATGCCCGCGCTGGTTCGGCCCCGATTTGCATGCGCGTTTCTTTCAAAACTGGCTGCACTGATTTTTCGAACGCGTCTCCATTGGCGGTCTTTCCAGTGATTTGTAGTGGATCACCTCCGGAGAGGGCGCTGGCGCGTACGATATCCATGAACGTGCTGGTTTGACGTCCATTGATGGTTTCAATTTTATCGCCGGGCTTCAGACCTGCCTGCCATGCCGGCTGACCGATCAAGGTTCCCCCGATTTCAGGAGGTGAAACGGCCACACCCATCCGAAATGCCAAAGTGAAAAACAATAATCCGGTGATGATATTCATAATCACGCCTGCCGAAATAATCGCCATGCGCTGGAGGACTGTTTTGTGGGTGTATGAGCGTGGGTTGGCCTGCAATTCGGTATCAGTCATTTGACTGGGGTCTGCATCATCCTGGCCAAGCATTTTGACGTATCCGCCGAAGGGAATCAGCGAGAGAGCGTAGTCGGTTTCGCCGTATTTGAATTGATAGAGGATCGGACCAAATCCGATACTGAATCTTTCGACCAAAACGCCGCACCATTTGGCGACGGCAAAGTGCCCGAGTTCATGGAAAAAGATCACCAGTCCCAATCCCAAAGCGGCCATCAGGATCGCTGAGAAATTAGGAAGGCTGATGGCTAACAACAGGCAT
The DNA here is from genome assembly GCA_041753175.1 of Planctomycetaceae bacterium. Taxonomy (GTDB): domain Bacteria; phylum Planctomycetota; class Planctomycetia; order Planctomycetales; family Planctomycetaceae; genus SXPC01. Next base: position 1,156 of record JBGSVC010000152.1, on the reverse strand, counting down.
GCATCCACTTGATCGTCTCCTCACGAGTCCATTGGTCTAAACTCATGATTTCTTCAAAATTAGGTTCTGAGATAAAATTATGCGCCTCGAGCATCGCCCGGCAAGCCGGAACGATCTGCTGAAACCCCAGTTTGTGATTTAAAAAGGCATCGACGGCGACTTCGTTGGCGGCGTTGACTACGACTCCAGAGGTCCCTGCTGCCTGGGCGACTTCCAAGCCGAGTTGAATGGCGGGGAATCGGTCGAAATCTGGAGGAGAAAACTCCAACTGATGAGCCTGACAAAAATCGAGGCGAGGGCTGCAACCGGGAATTCGTTCGGGGTAGCTTAATGCATATTGAATGGGGAGTCGCATGTCCGGGGGCGACATTTGTGCTAATATCGAACCATCAACAAACTCGACAAACGAGTGAATGATCGATTGGGGGTGGACGACGACTTCGATTTGCGAAGCATCAAGGTCAAAGAGCCAGCGTGCTTCGATGATTTCGAGGGCTTTGTTCATCATGGTGGCGGAATCGACGGTGATTTTGGGGCCCATGGTCCATGTTGGATGCTTCAGGGCCATTGCGGGCGTGATTTCTTCCATCTGTTGTTTGGTGAATTTGCGGAACGGTCCACCGCTGGCTGTGAGCACGATTTTGCTGACTTCGTCTGGTCGTCCAGCGTGCATGGCTTGAAAGATGGCGCTGTGTTCACTGTCGACAGGAATGATGCAGGCGCCATTTTGCCGAGCCTGACGGTTGATCAATGCGCCAGCGATGACCATGGTTTCTTTGTTGGCAATGGCTAATGTTTTGCCTGCAGTCACCGCTGCCAGCGAACCACGTAACCCTGCAGCACCGACGATGGCTGAGACGACGATATCAATATCGTCTGCAGAAACGACGGCTTCGAGTTGTTCCTGAGAATGCAGGAGATGACAGTGTTCAGGAAACTTTGTGGCCAGCCCTGGAAGGTGTCGGTCAACGCCTGTCAAAATCGCAGATTGAACCTGGAAACGGTGAGCAATGTCTGCCAATTGATCAACTTGACGATGGGCTGAGACGGCGACCAGTTTGAAGCGATCCGGGTGATGGGCGATGACATCGAGTGTGCTACGACCAATCGACCCTGTCGCTCCTAACAAGGCCACGAGTGCTGGCTGTGACCTGGC
>JBGSVC010000151.1:0-5092 GCA_041753175.1 Planctomycetaceae bacterium | reverse complement strand
TCCAAATGGAAAAGTTTTTCTCGATCCAGTTGATGCCTTCACAGATTTCTAGTTGCAATACTTCAAGTTTGCGAAACCCGTCAAAAGGGGCTGACAGGCAATCTTTTGCTCACTGGTGCCAATCAGATATTCCTCAAGGTTTGACATCTGGCTGCGAGGTCATATTGCCTCGACAGGCAGATTTGAGTGATTGTCTCTCGCAATCACTAAGGCACCATTTTCCGAGCAGTCCATAAAACCGGGGATTGACAGTGTTATCAGCCGACTGCGATAATCAAAGACTCAGTATTGTGGATTTTCCGGAAGTTTCTTGTCCAAGCGGGCAGGCTAGGTCTTGATATGATTTCTTTTCAGAGTCAACGGTTACAAGATGCCATCGTCCTATTTTTGATGATGGCCTGCAGTTTGGGTTGGTGTCGTCAGTTGATTGCCCAGCAGGATTCTGAGATATCACAGACGCATTCTTTTGATGAGTTGACAGGTGAGGGACTGATCGACGAATCACTTCTGAAGTCATTTCTAACGCTCTACGATGAGCAGTCAGAACAACTTGCCAGAATCGAAAACAGGCCATTCCAACTCAATTCGCATGCCGGTGAAATCCTCTTGAGCTTTCAATCGCCTGGTCTGGTGACTTCCTATGAAGGGGGAAACGATTCTTCCACACGAGTTTTTGCAGTCCGAATGATCGTGACCAATCTGACAGATCAGGATATCGAGATTGATTCCCAAAAAATCATCCTCAACGAAGAAGGCAAACGATTGGTTCTAGCGCCCTTGCCGGCTACGTTGAGAAACGATTCCATCAGTCTGGGAAATACTTATCCCGATCTGGGGAGTCTTGAGGTCGCTGCAGAACTCTCGATACCAGCAGGAGGTCTGGGAGCAACGTGGCTGGTGTATCACGGACTGGATCTGGGTCAGCATATTCCCTCGTTGGAGATAGAGGCCACGATCAATGGAGAAACCTACACGACTGACCTGAACACCTATTTTTTCGCCGCCCTCAAACTTGAAGTCAATCGCATTGGGCCACGGCGTTGTCTGGGATTGCTTGAAATTCATGGTGACGCGAACACACTTTCGCTTCGACGAATGCTTGATGAATTGGATCAAATGACAATCAACGGACTGGCTCGCGCCATGATTGTCTGGCATCCCGATGCGACTGCTGTCACACAGGAGCTCAAGAATACATTCTTTCAAGAAGTCTACACGCATGGTGGCGAAGAATTTGAAGACGAAGGAGAGCTCGAACTGCCAGCAGCGATTCGCGATGTCGCAGTTGTGATTATGGAAGACGACGGTTTTTCTAATCTGGGATATCTCAATGAAGGAGCGTCACGTTTTTTTCGATATCCCGGTGCCGCCGCAACCCACACGCTGGCAACTGCTTTTGAACTGGCACCGTTGCCGGATGTCACAGCCGAGTTGATACAGGGCCATGTTTACTCCAAAATCGCCTGCTTGCGACTGGCAGGTTCTCGCTTGTCTGCCACTCATCTGCCCGTCATCCTGCAATACGCTCAAAGTGAAGACACGCGACTGCGCAAGGCTGCGATGACGGCTCTTGGTTTTATCGACCACCAGAAATCTCGCGACGTTCTTCTGGAAGCGATTCATGATCTGGACCATCCTGAGGTCTCCAAAGAGGCACTCAAAAGTGTTCTCCTGTCGCCCATCGCTGCAACGGTCGATCTGATCAAGCAGGTCCTTCATGATTCCGACGAGAATATCCGCAAACTGGCCATGAGCACGCTCGCTCTCTACCCACAGCCCGAGTGGCGTGATCAGATTCTTGCGTTATCACAACAGGAAACCGGCGAAGCGAGAATTCAAGCGATCCATGCCCTGGCTCAGATCGGCCATCCACAACTCAAGCCTTTACTGTTGAGTTATTTGAAAGGGAACGATCAAGTGTTGGCTCAAGAGTCATTTTCCATGCTGCTTAATCTCGACGATGATCGACTATCAAAACCCCTCGAAGAATATTGTCTGTCGAAACTCAAAGAAGACAGTCAGTTGGAGATCGAAACTATCGAGTTGATGATTCAATTTTTTCGATCCTATAAGCCGGAGGTATCCGTTGAGATTTTGACGGATTTGTATCGAAAACAGAAAGGCGACCGCTCATTGTTGATTTCTGCATTGATAGATCTGGGTGATGAACAAGTCTTTGACTGGCTGATCAACGATTATCACCTGTTCCAGTCAGAATACGAACGGATCGCCATCATGAGTTTGCGGTCAACATCGCCTCTGCATTACGAAAAGCTCGTGCGTCTTGTCCTTTCGACGGTTGATGAAAAAACGGAACTCAACTGGGGCAATTTGATGCAGGGGCTGGATGCACATGCCAGCCCTGTGCTGGTAGAAGAAATGATCTCATTTGTCAGGAAGTGGGATGACGCACAACTAGAGAAAAACAATGATCTAAGACTTTTTGTCAATGGTTGCCTTTCAACAATCGGTCGGATCGGCAACTCGCAAGCCAGAAAGTTTCTTGCAGAACTTATCCTGAAGACATCACATAAATCAACACGTGATGTGGCCTCGCGGGCATTGCGTGACTCCTATCAGAATTCTGCAGTCTCCAGCATGATTTACAATGCTGAACAACATTTGAAAGTCAATGAGCGGAGCAAAGCCTTGCGTATGGCCAATGTGGCGATCGAACTGGAACCAGAGTTTGCACAAGGGTATGCCATTCGAGCAGAATGTCGGTATCTGGATTCTAAAATTGAGGAGTGCGTCCAGGAATGTAATCTGGCGCTCTCTTACAATCCCGCGCTGTTGGATCTATATCTCAGACGCAGTGAATGTTTCTTATTTCTGGGGCAAAATGCTTTGGCTGAAGGAGACTTATTGCTGGCTGCGAAATTGCGTGGACAACGTGTTGAAATCCAGGAGTCGCTGGCCATGCTGTATCGACGTCTGGGAGAAACTGAAAAGGGCTCTCCAATCATGGAGAAACTGCTTGCCAATCGTCAGCTCAAAAATTCTGCGCTGGTTTCCAAAGCAATTCTCGTGATGGAAAAATCCGGTTTGGATGAAGCGATGTCAACGTTGGGAGAACAATCCATCGGCGATATTGAGGATCCCAAAATCTTATATCGCCTCGCACAGTTTTATGCACTCGCCAGTCGGCAATCTTCAACTGCAAAAATTGGACAAAAGCAGGAGTTTCAAAATAAGGCAATCTCGTGTCTTGAGAAACTTGATCGGAAAGCTCATCCCAAATTACTGCTTCTCCAGGATGAACCTGATCTAAAATTGCTCATCGGAGTTGAACGATTTGATGTTCTGCGTGAGAAATATCACGTAGTCAAACCAACGGATGAAGCTGTTGGACATCTGGATCCAGTGCACCCGGCATCATTTTCTGCCTCCATCGATGCTCTGCGTCAAGATATTCTTCCCGGTGTCTACGAGGTTGTGCAAGAAGAGGCAGAAATCATCGATACGCCTCGCGTGGTGACAGGCCCCGTCTTATTGCTGGCTCCACCTGAATAATCAGGAGTCTCGCACCTCCGACGAGATGCCAGTCAGTGGCGATTCACCTTTGGAAAGAGCGCTTTCTCAATGATTTCGACGGCCAAGTTCAGGCCATCCTGTTGAACGATGATTTGTTGAAAATGCCGGGTTTTCTCAGCGTAGGCAGGCGACTGCAACATCTTTGTCAACAGGTGGTTTAATCGTGAGGTCGTCACTTGTGATACGGGCAAACATTCTCCCATTCCCAGCCACTGAATTCGTTTGGCGACACCTGGTTGATCGTTGGTGACGGGCAGACACAGCATTGGTACTCCATGCGAGAGACATTCCAGTGCCGTGTTCAAGCCAGCGTGCGTGATCGCTAATTGCGTTCTGGGTAGAAGTTTCATTTGGGGTGCGAAGTCTACGACAACGACATGCTCAGGCAATGAGTCTGACACTCTGACTTGACTCCCTCCTTTGCTGACGACAGCGGTCATCTTTTGTTGACTGACGACCTGGATAATGGCATCAAAGACAGATTGCAGATTGTTTTGAAGCGTTCCCATGGAGGCATAAATAATCGGACCATCGCCAACTCGATCCCACGGAAAATCGATATCGTCATCGCGACCCGATTGGTTCCAAGGTCCGGTGTAATGCATGTTCTCTGGCAAACCCCATTTTCTTGGGAAATCGAAAAAGGGAGGTTGTTGCGAAATTCTCGCTAATCCTAAATCACGCTCAAAGACCAATAGCAGTGGATCAATTTCACTTTGCTCACGCCACTTCAGAACTCGATGAATCGAAGCGAGCATGAAATTAGCCAAATGATTTCTCGCCAACCCATAAAGATCAGTTCGGAAATCCCAGTTCGTCGATGGAGAAGGATGCCAGGGATCAAATAGAAGCATGAGCGCATTGGAGACAATGATCGACTCAAGTCCCATTTTCTGGCCGACGACATACCCAACAGGGGTGACTTGATCGATCAGAAGTCCATCGAAATGCATCTCGTTGAAGACTTTTGGCAAGTCTCGCAGATGCATCTGATTGACAATCGCTGCTCCAATACGGGACTGTAGCATTGCTGCCATCCCGTTGAGTCGACCGAGTTTCTTAAATTCCGCGGCACTTTTCAGGTCGAGATCGTCCTCAACTCCAATCAGAGCATGTTGCAAGCCGCGTTGTAATGCCAGGTCTCGAGAGTCTCGTCCGCCAATAAGTGTTACTTTGTGGTTTCGGGTCACCAGTTTGGCACCCAGAGTCGTCATCGGATTGAGATGTCCAAATAAATCGAGTGTGATCAAACCTAAGTGCATTTGCGGGCCTATCAACGTTGACGCCATTTATGGAAAGGGTCATTTGGCGATTGCACTCATTTCTGACAATCTGACGGCTTAAACGCAACACAGAATTGCAAATTCATCTGTCATGCATCACGATCACTTGATGCATGATTTGTTACAATTCTCGCGTTCAGGAGCACCCAAGATGATTTTCCATCTCCATGCCTGTTTGATTAGTCTGGTCGGAATTTGTTTCTTAGCCACGCCTATGCTGGATGCTGAGGAAGTCGCTTCCGTCAAAGCCGTTTATCAGAGGCTCCAGAAAACCG
>JBGSVC010000150.1:0-7161 GCA_041753175.1 Planctomycetaceae bacterium | reverse complement strand
GAACGAAACAGCGGAGCTTGACAGTCTGATGGTGGCTCTGGACCACCGTGATCAGAACTCCCCAGCCTTAGCCAGAATGGCGGAACTTCAGGAACGCATCAGCGGGATCGAACGCCGGCTCTTGCAGATTGGACATCGCCAGCAGTCTTTGCGCCGGCAGCAATTCCAGCTCGAGGAGGTGGGGAATGCACTAGAACGCTTTGACCTCCTATGGGAAGCCCTGACGCCGCGCGAGCGGATTCGCGTCCTTAATTTGCTGATTCGGCGGATCGACCATGACGGAGCACACGGCAAAGTCTCGATCACGTTTCATGATCTTAATTTTAACGCAACCGAGAAAGAAACGACATGTCTGTCCCGTTGACGATTGAAGCCGATTTTCACATTCTCAAGGCGCCTCGTGGTCGTCGTGTGCTTGCTACGGGAGAGGCGCCCCCCCTACAGAACGCCGTTGGACGAGTGCCACGCGTTTCAAAGCTCATGGCGCTGGCAATCCGATTCCAGACACTCCTGGAGTCAGGCCAAGTTCGTGACTACGCCGAGTTGGCAAGATTAGGGCATGTGACACGAGCGAGAATCACACAGATCATGAATCTGTTGCTATTGGCGCCCCACATCCAGGAAGAGCTCCTCTTCCTGCCCCGCGTCCACCAAGGCCGCGACCCCCTGACACTGCGGGACATGCAGACGATTGCACTGACACCGGATTGGAAGAAACAACAATGCAATTGGAAATTAATTTCTAAAAAATATTGATTGAGTCGAGTTTTTCTTAAAGAACGACCGATAAAGATAAGTATCAATGGGTGTGTACATCCGAATCGCTAGTGTGTGAGAGCTTAGTCTGTCGAATCCAATTAAAACAGATTCTGCATTGGCACGTCAAGCCCGAGGAAGGCCATCACCACAGCCTGTGGGCGTTCGTCTGAAAAGACATCCTGGAAAGCTTTGAGTGCCAAGTGACGTGAAACACTTTTTCAAGTCACTGTGCAATTTGTCCGAAGGTATTGGATCAATCCTGGCGAACGACACAGGATTAAAGGCACTCATTGACGACGTGGCGTTTCGCATACGAGTGATTCGATTTGATGACTTTTTATGCATGGAGGATGACATTATGGAAACGAGTTCCGATGGTAATTTGAGCGAATTGACCAATTTTGACTATGCCGTTGTCCGCAATAAGGCCAAAGAAGTCCTGCGGAAGAGTCGGTTCACTTATAAGGATTTGGAAGACATTCAGCAGGACCTGACCGTCGAAGTGTTGGCAGCTTTAAAGAAGTACGATGCCGGGCGGGGAGCCCGCAATGCGTTCGTGACCGTCGTTGTCGAAAACGCTGGAGCCACATTGTTGAGACACCATAACGCTCAGAGGCGTTCGCAACGCACGTACTCACTGGATTCGTACACGCCAGCCTCTCAGGAAGAGTCACGGGCTCTTCAGGTGACCGAAAACGATCTGCATCGAGTCCGGTCTCTGGCGCCCCGTGAGGACTCTGAAGCGATTCAACTGGTCAACGATACCGCCGTCAGCATGGGACTGCTGTGTGAGGGATATCGCAATATCGCCGATCGACTTAAACTCTTATCGCTAAAAGAGACAGCCGAAGCAACTGGTCTGACCCGCTATCGTCTTAACCAGTCAATCAAAGAGATGCGTGGGAAGTTCGAAAAACAAGCTCTTCAGGATTATCTGGAAAATCCTTTGAAAGTAAGCGAATTGACGGCGTAACTCAATGGCTTGAGTCATTTCGAATTTTCTTTGAGGAGAGCCCAGATGCAGGATGCGTATCGCTATCAATTTCTGGCTGGAACGCAGCCAGAGGATGTGGAAGTCGCTCTAGTTTTGGCCTTGTTTTCAGCCGAAAGCCTGCACGGGGAAGTGCAGGTCCGATTGGACGCCATTTATACCTTTGACCGAACGCGTCTGGTCTTGGTCATCGATGCCTCGACAGATGTCGGACAAGATTTCAATCGCCTGTTCGTGGGATTTCTAAAGCGGGAGTTTGGCGACGCGATGTTCTCGATCGAGCACCACTTGAGGACGATGCGTATCTTCCCTATCAATTCTGATAAGAACTGAAAGGAATCAATTGACGATGATGAGTCTGGAAATCGACCAGAATTCTCCCAACGTCGCCACTGACGAAGCCAAACAGGTTGCGTTGCGTTTTCTGGAGGCTGTCTTTGAGCCCGATGACCTCATCCTGTTTCGGCCAATCGAAAGCTGGGACGAAGCCGGACGTAAACGTTCCAAGATATCTCACAGCGCGACGCGATACCGTCAGTTGAGCGATGTGACGATGGACATCGTTCTCAAATTTCTTTTTGATCGCGCCGCGGCAATGGGTCGCACAAATTTGTATTTTGGTGCCTGTCCACGGGTCGGGGCCAATGGAGAGTTTGACCTGGCCTGGCAAATCCGCAAGGTGAACTGCCTCTGGGTCGATATCGATGACATCTCAGTGGAGTCAGCCGAAGAGCGGCTGCAGTTGGCCCAGGTACCAGCTCCTTCCATCGTCGTCGACTCTGGACACGGCGTGCATCTGTACTGGCTGCTTGATCGTGCCTTTAAGATCGATGATGCGGTGGAAAATGTCCCCGTGAAGAATCGGTGGATCGATGATCCCGGACGAGGGCGCAGGCGTCTCTCCTACACTCAGGAAGGCTCTGAGCGGATAAACCTGCAACACCAGCCAAACCTGACGCGGCTCTCGCCCCAAGCCCAGGACATTCAGGCGCTCGTTACCGGCCTGTCTAAAAAACTTGGCGGTGACCACACCCATGATTTGTCACGCTTGATGCGACTTCCTGGTTCAATGAATCGCAAGAATGAGCGGAACGGTCAATCGCCTGTGCCATGTCAACTAGTGCGCTGCGATCCCACCCTTCGTTACACACTGGAGACATTTGCCCCTTGGTCTTGGGAGCCCCCGGAGATTGAACGTGCCAGACGCGTTGCCCAGATGCCATTGCCGGTCACACGAAAGGCGTCGCCTTCCCGGCTCGATAAGCTTAATGAGCACATCAACGTCAGTCGCTTAGCCGAATCGGGACAACGCTCTGAGGCAGATTTTGCCCTCTGCTGTTTCGCTATCAAACAAGGTATTCCGAAAGAGGACGTGTGGTCCAAGGTTGAAACGATCGGCAAGTTTGCCGAAGCGGGCGCACGCTATTTTGATCGCACGTGGTCAAACGCCGAGCAGAAGGTGCAATGCGACCTCTACGAGAAGGCCAATCGCAAAGCCGCCAAGCTCAACGGGAGTGCGCAAGCTGGCCTGCCGACAGACACTGCAGTTGACAACGAGAATACTCTCCCAGAAATCGCTGTCGATCCTTGCTTGTATACAGTCAATGACACTTTCCTTTGTATGACCAATGTCTTGTTCAATTCGGATTGCTGTTATAACCGAGCAGATCAGCTTGTCACCATTCAGGGCTCACGGTGCCATCCCATCCTTAATGCCGCAGATCTGGCTGGCCTGTGTAGTGAGCACATGGAATTTCGCTTCGTGACCGATCGCGGCTCCGAGTACAAACCGCTTCCGACGGCTTACGCCAACACCTGGCTCAATAACCAACAGCAACTGGCAAAATTTTCCAAGATCAGACTCTTCACACACAATCCTGTGTTTACTGACGACTGGCGATTGGTCTCACCTGGCTATGATGACAAGTCCGGGATCTACTACGCAGGCGCGCACATTGAGCCACGCCTGGGGACTGAGTACCTCGATGCGCTGCTGCAGGATTTTTGTTTTGCCACGCCGGGAGATCGGACGAACTTCATCGCCATCCTGCTGACAGCCGTCCTGATTCCGCGCTACATCGGGTCCAAGCCGGCAGCGCTGTTCAACGGCAACCAGCCGGGACTCGGCAAGACCATCCTTTCTCAGATCATCTCGATTCTCAGAGACGGTAATCCGGCCGAGACGGCATCGTTCAATCCCAATGACGAAGAGTTCGAAAAGCGGCTTGGGGCAATTGTTCGTCGCGGTGCCACGACGATCATCATCGATAATGCGAAGTCCAAGGGGCGTGCTCACAAGATCGATTCTCCCTGTCTGGAGCGATCAATTACCGACCGCACGCTATCGTATCGCTTGCTGGGTCAATCCGACTCGATCCGAGCGGAGAACTCCCACATCTTCTGCATCACGGCGAATTCCGCCGACGTCAGCTCCGACATTATGACGCGTAGCGTGGTGATTAACCTCAAGCTGGAAGGAGATCCAAGCCGTCGGAGTTTCACGATTGAGAATCCAGAGGCCTTTGCACTGCAACATCGTGAGGCATTGCTTGGCGAGCTCCTGGGAATGGTTGAGCGTTGGAAAGCGTCGGGCAGTACGCTGGCTCGCACGCATTCCCGTTTCAACAAGTGCGGGTGGGGCAATGAAGTTGGCGGAATACTCGAGGCATGCAACGAGCCGGATTTCCTGGCCAATGCCGAGGAAGCCGCTGCCGCTCTTGATGAAACCCGACGTGAATTCAGTGCCCTGATCGAAGTTTTGGCGGAGAGTGCGCAGGGAAATTGGTCGGCCGCTGAACTGGTCACAATATGCGAGAGAAACCAAGTCCTGGTCGCGGATCTTGGTGATGGGAGTCCCAGATCAAAAGCGACGAAGTTGGGCACGATCGCGGGGCGCTTCATGAATGAAGTCTTTCCAATCCCCAGCGGCCTGCTTGCCACATTTCATCGCGAATCAGGACGTAATGGAAGCATCTACAAAGTCAGTCTCAGTGAAAAAGTCAGTCTCAGTGAAAAAGCCAGTCACAGCGAAAAAGTCAGTCACAGCGAAAAAGTCAGTCACATTGAAAAAGTGCGGAACCTTCATGGTGTTGCGGAACCAATTCAGTACCTCGCGCCGATGACAGGTACCGCATCTTAAGTGATGAAAGGACAATGACATGCAACATACTGCGGAACCTTGCGGAACCTTTTTAGTAGACACACATGTGCGCACGCACGCGTGTGTGTTAGCTCTCCGCCGTCTGGGAAAGGTACCCCAAGGTACCGCAAGGTTCCGCACGTTCGAAAACGGAATGGTTCCTTCCCGGAGATTTCTTCTTCCCCCTACGTTTGGGAACAGCTACCACTTTAGACACAGTTTGTTTTGCTTGTCCGGTTTTTTCCAATGCCCACTGATGTCCAACAACTTACCTCAAAATTAAGGATGTCCGAAGATGCTGATCGAATTCAGAAAACTGGGCAGCCTCGCCCCATACCCGCATAACCCCCGCATCAACGACGAGGCCGTTGACGCCGTGGCCCGCTCGCTTCAGGAGTTCGGCTTTCGGCAGCCGGTCGTCGTCGACGAAGAGGGTGTCATTGTCTGCGGTCATACCCGCTTTAAGGCGGCTCAAAAACTGGGGCTGACGGAGGTTCCGGTACATGTCGCCACGGGTCTGACGCCGGCGCAGATCAAAGCCTATCGCATTGCGGATAACCAGACCGCCAGTTTGGCCGAATGGGATTATGACCTGCTTCCCATCGAACTGGCTGACTTGGAGAAGCTCGACTTCAATCTCGACCTGCTCGGCTTTGATCCTGATGAGCTGGCCAAGATCCTGAATCCAGAGTTGGAGCAAGGCCAGTGTGATCCCGATGAGATCCCCGCGCCCCCGGATGCGGCCATCACACAGACTGGCGATCTCTGGATCCTGGGGAACCATCGCCTGATGTGTGGCGACAGCAGCAGTCCGGAAGATCTGGATCGTCTCCTCGACGGTGCCGTCATTCATCTGGCGAACACCGACCCGCCGTATAATGTCAAAGTGGAACCACGGTCCAATAACGCTATTGCGGCGGGATTGAGTTCGTTCACATCGACGCATCATCAAAGCATGGATGTGGCGCGTCATCCCGAGAAGGCCAAGGGGACTACCAAGAAACTGCGAGCCAAGGACAGGCCACTGGCCAACGACTTTGTGAGTGACCAGCAGTTCGATGTCCTCTTGGATGCGTGGTTTGGGAATATCGCCCGTGTGCTGGAGCCGGGACGCGGCTTCTACATCTGGGGCGGCTATGCCAACTGTGCCAACTACCCGCCGTTTTTGAAGAAGCACGAGCTGTACTTCAGTCAGGCGATCATCTGGGACAAGGAGCACCCGGTGCTCACCAGAAAGGACTTCATGGGCGCTCATGAATGGTGCTTCTACGGCTGGAAGGAAGGAGCCGCTCACGTCTATCTTGGTCCCAACAACGCGACCGACCTGTGGCACATCAAGAAGGTCAACCCGCAGTCAATGGTCCACTTGACCGAGAAGCCTGTTGAACTCGCAGTGCGTGCCATGCAGTATTCCTCACGCGAGGGGGAACACGTCCTCGACCTGTTTGGCGGTAGTGGGAGTACGTTGATTGCGGCACAGCAGACAGGACGTAAAGCGTTTCTGATGGAATTGGACACGTTGTATTGCGATGTCATCGTGGAGCGGTTTGAGAAGTTCACAGGCACCAAAGCTGAGCGGATCACGGCGAAGCAGGAGGTGGCGGCGTGATAGAAGAACTTGGCCTACGTAACGCCTCGGTCCCTAAACGGTACATTCCCCCGTTCAACGACCAAACGCCCCGACGTGGCCAACGTGGGGCGTTTGGTCGGGGAGGGGCGCGTTGGCTACGCTTGAGGCGTTGCGGGAGGGAAGGGGGGATCGAGTTCGTCGGCGACGCTCAGCAGTGTCTGCAGGAGGTCTTCGGCGGTGAGGCGCTGAGACCGTTGGCCCGAGTCGATTGCAAACTCCAGTCGTTGTGCCACCGTACGCAAGATATCGGCGATTTTTTGTTCGGGGGTAGAAGGCGTTGGGTTCGTCATGGTGACACCTCAATTCCCAGCCAGGGTGAAGTGACCCCGGTCCGTCTTGGTGAAGCGGGCCTCGGTCCCCTTGGTCTGAATCTCCCGCAGGATGACACTATAGAGCGTGGCGTGCGGCGTCTTACCAGCCGGGCTGGTCCAGTACCCCTTGGCCACCATCGCTGCCATCATCTCTTTGGTCGTCAGCGGTTCTTTCTCCTCGGCGAGGATTTTGGCGGCTGCGTCGAGGGCGCTGAGCTTTTGGGGTTTGTCAGCCTGGGGTGCCTTGTTGGGTTTGGTTTCGACCGGGACGGTGACAATCGTCGTCTCGACTGCTGGCGTTTCGGCCTTCGGCGTCGCCTTCTTCGGTGCC
>JBGSVC010000149.1:0-2435 GCA_041753175.1 Planctomycetaceae bacterium | reverse complement strand
CGGCTGCCGTCCGTCCATAACCCAATGCGACCCCAATCGAATGCGTCGCCTGTCCTGGCACAATACTCACGGGCAACGTGATCGTGCGATCTCGCAACGTCAACTCAATCATCTGACCATCTTTGACACCCAATTCACGGGCCGTCTTGGGGCTCAGAATTGCCGTGTTGTCCCAAGTCAACTTCGTAATGAAACTTGGCGTCTCCTGCAACCAGCCATTGTTTCCATAACGACCATCATAAAGATGTTCTGCAGCTGTAAAGACAATCTCATATTGCTCATCACCGCTGATCATTTCAGGCGACCAGCTAGCCAGCGCCTCACTTGATCCACCCGCCACAGTGACTGAAACCGTCTCGATTCCGCCTTCGGTGGCAAAACCCTGATGAACCGTCTGACGCCAGACCCCCTCGTCCATCCCTGCCCCCAGCGTCTGGCTGAAGGTCGCTTTGACAATCTCAAAGCCCGACAAAGGTGAGTCATCGACCAGCATCGACAACAACTCAAGGTCTGATTTTCCTTGATGCAAAGGTGCAATCAATGGTTGCTGGACACACAACGTGCCATCGTAGGAATAACCGTCGCCCCATGCTTCCAGAGAATGCGCCTTGGGCAGATGCCAGCTACAAACCAACGACGTCTCATCCTCATAGTCGGAAAGATGAATACTGTTGACAACCGCTTTCAAGGCCCCCGCAAAATCCACATCCGCTGACATATTATAAACAGGATTCCCACCCAGAATGATCAGATCACGCACCGTTCCGGTTCGCATCGCCGTCATCAAAGCAGGGATCGCATCATCCTGTTTCGCCAAATAACCCAAAGGCTCTTGCACATATTGCATCGTGGTTCCACGATTTCCCAATAAATCATTAAGCCCTGCAACTGCCTGATGCACCACCGGAGCATGCTGACGTCCCACGGCAATAATCGAAGTCCCCTGATGGGCTACCAGATCTTTAGCCATCGCTGAAAGCATTTTCTCAGTGGCATCACCCACCGGAAGCTCTGCTTTCTCATTGGCTTTCAATGCAGCAACCAGATCACTCAATTTCTTCACGACAGCAGGCACATTGCTTGATAGAACCGGCAACCGGTGATCCGCGATCGTCCCCGTAACCGTGAACTGGCTTTCGACAGCATAGACGCGATTCATCGCCCCTTGTTCAGGCGCCCGTTTCGCCGCCCAGCCTTTACTGTGCATCATCGCGCCCGGATGTTGACCCAACAAATCCGCATCAAAACAGACAATACATTCAGCCTTGGCAAAATCATAAACAGGACGAACCAATTCCCCACCAAAGGCAGCTTCCAGCCCCAACATCTCATTGGTATCGACTAGCGGTTCATACTCGACCCAGGCCAGCTTTGGATACTTCGCCATTAAAGCCTGCTTCAGCCGTAGGCGTGAAGGAGACGAACTTACTTCAGCAAGCACCGCCGCCGTCATCCCCTGATTACCCGACCATGATTCTTTCACACTCCCTAAAAACGACTCGAAATCGCCCCATGTTTTCGCGGTCGTCTGGGCTCCATTACGGTTTCGCAACGTTGACAGGTCTGTCGGATCATAAATTCGCTTCTGACGACCAGTCGCCGCCTCACGCGCGATGCGATCCGGATCATACAAATTCAGCACCGTCCCCTGGACATAAACATCAGAGCCACTCGTTCCGATAGGGTGATGCGGATTGCCGTCCAATTTAATCGGACGCCCATCCATCGATGTCGCGCTCACAGGATACGCATACCCCGAACGCTCCATCATCGTCATGAATTTGACCGGCTTGCCGGGCACATACCCTTCCGGACGTTGCACAAAGGGAGCAATCTTCTCATCTTCCCAACGACATCCCGCCACGCTCGAAAGCGCCAACGAGGCTCCCATTAACTGCAGCCATCGACGTCGCGACAGGTCTGTCGGAAACTCCGAAGCTGCCTGTGGAAATTCACGATGCAGAAAATCCTGAAACTCAGGCGTGTTCTCAAGCTCATCGAGACTTCGCCAGTACTTCATTCCACACTCTACATCAAATCATCCTTGAAATCTTCTGGATCGCTCCAGTCAGGGATGAATCGCTTTCGCTGGGTTAGATGTTATTTCTGAGTTGTTTTAACCTGATAGTTGCAAATGATCGTCACGCAGCCATCGCTTCAATTCAAACGCTTTATCGGTGACATGTCGAACAATTCTGCTTCGGATGAATCGCCAGTGATTCGGCGATCGACGCCCCTATCACTTTCGCATTTTCACCATCAGCAGGCTGCCAGGCCAAATTCGTGACCTCGTCGACGGGGCGAATATTCGGCTCGGGATTGCGGTGGCACTCCAGACAAAAACCCATCGCCAGAGTCTTTTTCTGCTCGACCACTTCCATCGTGTCAATCCGACCATGACACGACACACAACTGATCCCTCGATTCACGTGCAC
>JBGSVC010000148.1:0-14884 GCA_041753175.1 Planctomycetaceae bacterium | reverse complement strand
AGGGAATGCTCCTGCAAACCTGTTAACAACGTTGACGAGCAACGTGAAACCCAGTATTTGATCGACAACATTGATGACCCTCCTCCTGGTGTGAAAGGCGGTGTGAGAGAGCAATCTTTCACGCCGCTTTTCTTTATTGATGAAAGGAGTGAGTCGTCAACGCTGTCAGGTGAGCAGGCTCAAGCCGAGATCGATCTGGTAATCCATGGCGGTGTTGGCGTGGAGATGGATTTGATATTCGCCGGTGGGGAGTGTGTAAGAGAGGTCAATGAGTTGAGAGTCAGCGATATAACCGGAAGAGATTCTGACCAACGAGCCCGACTGTTTGCGATAAATGGTGAAGGCACCTGAGCCTGCAATACTTTGAATCTGAAAATTCACGATGCCATCGTAGAATAAGTTAAACGACAATCGATCTCGTGTATCTGTTGTGGGATTGACTGACCCTGTGACAGAGAGGTCAAAAATGTTTTGACTGACATCAAAGGAGCCAATCGCGGAAGGGACGGAGTTATTGGGTTCGACGTCGCCTAATTCTTGAGATTGCATGGAGATGGTCTGGGTATAGCTTGCTGTGCCGGAGAGAGAGTAGAGGTTGAGGTAGTATTCACCGAAGGTGAGATTGATTTGCGCCAGCCCGGAAGTGTTGGCGGTGACGGAACCGACTTTGACTAAGGAACCGCTGACGTTTTGGTAGACGCCGAAGCCGATGCCATCGCTGCTGGAAGATGTTTCAAAGACAAAGATGCCTTCGGCGACGACATTGAACTTGTACATGTCTCGGATGTCAACCGCGCCGACAGTGCCGTTGACGGTGACAGAATCGACTTCGAGTCCGAGAGTCCCCAGATGAGAAGCCAGGGGCTGGTAGTTGTTGGGTTCGAGGTCGCCTTGAGAGGTGGACTGGAGAGTCAGTGTGACGAGATACTGTTGGATGACGGGCGTTGACGGCGAGTAGAGTTGGAGAAAGTAGTTGCCAGCCGAGAGGTTAATATTGGCAAGGAATTCTTGAGTCCCATTGGAACTTCCGGAGCCGACTTTGGTGAAAGTGCCGCCGTGATCGATGTAGAGTGAGAAGTTGATAGGATCGAGTTCGGGATCGATCTGGAAAGTGAGCATGCCGTCTTGACTGAGTGAGAATCGATAGTAGTCGCGGATATCTGAGGAATCGTTGACTCTTCCATCGATAAATCGTTGCACATCGTTTCCCCCGAGTGTCCCCAGTTGGACGGAGTTGCCGTAGTAGTTATTGTTTTCCGTGTCGTATTGAGGGACGATGTTGGCTTTGAATTGAACGACGAAAATGGATTCGTCGCTGTCATTTGACTGGATCACCATGTAGAAATTGAGACGTCCGAGGGTTGAGGTCGGAGTGACGCTGAATGAATAGGATTCGCCGCCTAAAATATCTAGAATGCTTGAGCCATTGGCAGCGGGGATCGTCAGGCTGCCGTCCACTAAATCGACATTCGTGATGGCAAGCGTTTCATTGCCGACATTGCTGATTGTGAGTTGTTTGGAATTAATCTGGTTGATGCTTATGTTTCCAAAGTCAATGATGGTCGAACCTGGAATGACGGTCTGACCATCAACGACAATTCCGATCTCAGGAGGAGCGATCACGACAGAGGTCAGGTCGACGGTGAACAGGGATTCGTCGGCATCGGTGCTGGTGAGGCTCAACGTGGACGCTTTATTTCCAACGGAGACGGAATTTGGACGGATGGTGAAGGTGGCGGATTGTCCCGCGGCGAGAATCTGGTTGGGAGTAATTGTTTGAGAGACGATGATGAATTCTGAATTGTTGAGGACGACCGGTTGAAGAATAAGGTTGCCATCGCCGGTGTTCGTGACAGTGAACGTTTTTGATGTGGTTTGATTAAGAGAAATGTTTCCATAGTTGACCAGAGAAATTCCGTCTGTGAGAGGACTCGAATCGACACTCAGGGCGATCTCTGGACTTCCTGTGACGGTGCCGGTGAGAGAGAAGTTAAAGGGGCCTTCATCAGGATCGTTGTTTGCAAAAGAGAGGTTGGCAGCTTTACTGCCTGCGGTGGTCGTATTCAGGGTTACTGTGAAGGTGGCGCTGGCGCCGATCGCGAGAGATTGATCAGCGGTGAATTGTCCGTTGGTAATTGAGAAGTCAGAATTGCTGATCGTGATGGGTTGAAGGATGAGTGGACTGCCACCATTGTTCGTGACCGTGAACGTTTTTGAGATCGTCTGGCCGAGAGGGCCGTTGAAATTGATGGTGGAGGAACCATCGGTGAGTGTCCCCTCCTGATTTTCCACCGTAATCTCCGGTGCCATATTTTGGATGGCAAGGGCCATGGCCTGAACATCGACACGTTTGAAACTGGCACCTGTATTGGTGACGTTGTCGTTTTCGTCGTCGCCGTCGTTGATGGTGGCTCCGGTGGACTGCATGATGGACAGCATCTCGTTGACGCTCAGGCGTCGTCCGAGATAAGTGTCAGCGAGGTCCTGCATGATTGCGACGACGCCAGCGATGTGTGGAGCAGCCTGAGAGGTTCCGGCGAGAGTTGCGGTGTTGGAACCAGGAGCCGCAGAGGTGATGAGAGCGCCTGGAGCAAAGATATCGATCAGTCCTGTGCCGCGTTGTGTGAAACTGGTGATTCGATCGGGAGCTGTGGTGTAGTCGATGGCTCCACTTTGCCAGTTGAACTGTCCGACGTTGGCATCCCAGACAGCGCCGACAGACCACGAATTTGGTGAAATCGCTGGATAGCCAATCCCCTGTGTGCTTCCATAAGAATAGAAGCTGTTTCCTGCCGCCGAAACAACGGCGACACCCGATGTTTTTAGAGACGAGAGTTCATCCTCCAGGAATGTATATGGGTTGGTTTGATAATTCCCGGAACCGAGTGACATGTTCACGGCGACGATATTGTAAGTTGCCTGATTGTCGATGACCCATTGGAGGGCGTCTTCGACGTCTCCGAAGCTTCCGCTGCCGTTGTCGCCGAGGACTTTCAGAGCGATGATATTGACTCCCTGCGCGACTCCGAGGTAGGCGGAGGCGGAACTGCCGATGATACCAGCTACGTGTGATCCATGGCCCTGGACATCTTCGGCGATGTTATCGTCGTTGACGAAATCATATTGAGCGACAACGCGTCCGGCGAAGGCTGGGTGGTTGGCCTGAATTCCCGTATCGAGGACGGCGACGGCATAGCCTGCTGCGTTAATGCCGGCTAAGCCGTAGCTAGTGCGAAAATCATCGAGGTTGATCAGCGATGCTGCTTGTGTGACCTGTCCGGAAACATCGCCCTGGATGCTGACCGGCACTGTATCTTCATTGAGTGAGAAATAAATCTGGTAGGGGTCAAGGGTGAGTGGTTGTTCGGGCTGAAATGTGACATCGATATCGTAGGGGTTTGCTGAAAGGACGACACGTGGCTCAAGGAGTTGGATGGAAGCAGCCAGAGGGAAAGCGAGCGGTCGACGACGAAGGCGGGTGGTACGACGATAGGGAGTAGCAGGCATGAAGGGGTTGGCGGCAGTTAATAGTTGCACAATACGGTGAAATGGATGAGGAGCCATGATCCGAACCTGTTCCGATAAGAATGAGGTGAATTAACCTATCGGAAAAGTAGCTGACTATTTTGAACAAGCGTTGAGATTTCACCACGTTGTGGACTTTTCGCAACATGCGTTTCATGCACAATCGGTATGACCGGTAGAATCGTAGGAAGGGGTTGGGCAGATTCTTGAAGTGTGGAAATAAAAAGAGCCCCCTGAGTCGGACTCAGGGAGCTGAAGTTATCGTGAATTACGAAATCCCATCAATTACTTTTTGCAACATGTTCCCGTGCAGGATGTTCCCGGTTGGGATAAAGCGGCCTGGAGTTCTGATTGGTTTGCTACCTGTTCTGAGATGCATGGGCAGGTGCATGTTTCGCAGATGCAAGTTCCGCCAGAACAGCAGTTACAATCGGCTGCGCAGGTGCAGGTGCAATTAAGGCATGCTTGACATCCATCGCAACACTGACAACCTGCGGTTGTCGTGTGATTGACGGGGAACGTAATGGTGGCAAAGGAAATCGCGAGAGTGGTAAGAAATGCGTACATAAAATGCTCCTGAATCATTTTTGAAAAGTAGAAAGAAATTGGTGACGGCGTAACGAGATATGGTCATGCCGATGTGTTGTCCCCAGCGGGGCGAAAGAGCAGGATTCTTTCAAAGAATCATTTCAGCCAGGAGCATTTTCTGGTGAGCAGCGCGCACGGAGAGAGTGACGTAATTATCGAGCGGTCGTTAGCAATCAGTGGGAAGGAAATCGCGAAAGAGAGCCGGGGAGAAGTTGTGGGGAGCACCGTTAGGGAGCTGTCCCAAAGAGTTTTCATCTGGGAAAAAGTTGACGGAGTCGTTGTGAGAACTGTTGAAGAGTCTGTGCAGCAGCAAATGGAGTGACCATCGTGGCAAGGGGAAAGTGGGTTCGGAGCAACTGTCGGCTCACAATGCGTCTGTGTGTGACTGACCTGATGAGATCCCTGTGCGTGCGAAGCACAACAGGCATGAGTGCAGTTCGATGCAATAGGGGATGAGAGGACGGTCGAGTTTATTTGAATCGAGCATGATGTAGTGTGAGCGTCGAAAAGGCACGCACACGGCAGAGCAAGAGCACTGTTAAGCGTGATCGCCAGGAAAGCCAGAGCTGAATACAAGACAGAATTCATGCTTTCATTATAGGAAGAGGACAACCACGGAACAAGAGGGATTTCACGCAGGGCACAATCATCCAGATCAATCGAGTGGGATAATCGCGACGTATCTGGTATGCATCTTTGCCGTCTGTTGATTAAGTTAAGTCAAACAGAAATCCTGCCATATCAAGGGCCAAATCAGGGCGTTTTCATGTGTGAAGTCGTGGAGATACTATTATTTGGCGATGAAAGTTTGTTCGACAGCGGAGGTTGTTTTCTCTGAATTTGTAGGCGTTGCGGGTTTGGAAATACCTGAGGAGGTCATGCCGCGGTCGTGTTGGCTCCACCAGAGTTCTCCATCTTCGATGGTCCAAAGGTTGGCCATAGGACTTCTGGAGAGTGCCAGAATAATATCTCTGGCCGTTTGCGGGCGTTTGGATAACGATTTATCGAGGCAGTTGAGGAGAGTCTGTTCAAGTTCCTGTGAGAAGGTTTTCCCAGATCTTTGGGACGGGGCTTGTGGGATTTCGCTGAGATGCATTTGGCAGAGCTCCACGATATTGTCGGTCTCAAAGACGGGGGTTCCGGTCAACAGAAAATAGCCGACGGCACCGACAGCGTAGAGGTCGCTGCGGGCATCAATATTGCCTGGGGTCTGGATGGATTCAGGTGACATATAAAGAGGAGTTCCGGCCATGGCTCCTGAGTTGGTCAGGTTTTGCTGTTTGCGATCGTCGACAGCTTTGACAAGTCCAAAATCGAGAACTTTGACGACATCGGCCTCCCCTCCCCTGCGGTTGAGCATGATGTTGGCGGGTTTGATGTCGCGGTGAACGAGTCCGGTGGAGTGGGCTTCGTGGAGTGAGCTGCAGATCTGCATGAGGATTTTGATGACACGTTGTTCGGGCTGTGGACCATGTTTGTCGACAAGGGTTTGGAGGTCGATGCCATCGAGATATTCCATCGCGTAGTAGAAGACTCCTTCTTCAGTGCGGCCGAAGTCGTAGATGGCAATGGTGTGGGGGTTGTTGAGTTGACTGGTGATCTGGACTTCGCGTTCGAAGCGTTCGACGGATTGCGGATTGACTCGATCAAGGTTGAGCATTTTGATAGCGGTGGGCCGTCGTAAGATGGCGTGGTAGCCTTTGTAGACGACTCCCATGGCCCCTTCACCGAGTTTTTGCTCGAGGGTATATTGTCCGAGTTTCTGATTGGCGATAGCGGCTTTCTGTGCTTCTCGTCGCATGCGGGCGACGATGATGGTGAAGACGAAGATGGCAATCGAACACAGGCCGAGGAGGACATAAAGCGACCAGAAGGTCCACTGCAGGATGATGAGTGGTTCGAAGGCTTCGGCGCAGTCGATTTCAGTGGCGATGCCGAGTTGGTAGTCTGGAAGCCAGTTCCAGGCACCGATGACGGGGACGCCGCGGTAGTCGTTGTAGCCATCGATGTTTTCGCCGCTTTCTCCGGAAGTTGCTTTGGCGGTCATGTAGGTGAGGGGAAGTTCGCTGCGTCGTTTGTTGGGGCGGAAGCCATCGGTCATGTTGCCGCCGGGATCGCGAATCTGGACGTTGAGCAAAGAGCGAACGTTCGGTTGATCGGGGAGAAGTCCCAGGAGGATGAGGTCGTGATCAAAGCGGCTGTTGGAGACCATGAGGCCATCGCGATTGAAGGCGTATGTTTCACCAGATTCGCCGATGCGTCCTAGTTGCATGATGCGGGTGAATTCGTTTTCGGGACGAATCTGAAATGCGAGCGTGGCGACGATCTGGAAGTTTTCGTCGCGAATCGGAGCGCAGACAAACATGATCGGAATACCGGTGCGTCGCTGGCCGAATTCATCTTTGAGTATGGAGACACTGGGAAATGGAGGGCTGACAATTGTCTGACCTTCGATGGCGCGATTGATCATCGACTCGTATTCTTTGATGTCGTCGCGACCAATGATGGCCTCTTCGGAGGCGGAGAGGATCACATGTGATTTGGAGGCGACAAAGTAGCCGACGTAGTCATGGGAGGACATCGAGACGTTGAGTTCTTTTCGAAGCTCGTTTTGGAGCGGCGTTGCAGTCAGCGAGATGTTGGATTCGTTGGTGGGGTCTATGATCTTGAGGAGATCGTAGATTTTGGTCCGAACCTGAGAATCATTGGCCTGAGAATCGGCGTTGGAGCATTGGACTGACATCCAGGTGATCAGCATTTCGGTTTCGACGTTGAGCAGAGTCTTGAGTTGGGAGTGGAGATTTTCTTTCATCGTCTTTTCGATTGAGCCGCGGACAAAGTAGGCCAGAATCGAGAGTGCCATGATGGCGAGGATTGGGAAAATCCAGATTTGTTTGCGGAAGAAAAGACGGGTGCGAGATAATGAAGAACCAAGGCTACCGCTGACCGTCATGCCGAGAGTTCGGCGTGCCCACGTCATGTGCATCCCACGAGATTTTTGAGAGGATTTAGCTGAACCAAGGTGTTTGTTGAGCATAATAACTTTTGATCCGGAATTGGTCAGATCGATTTCGGAGTATAGAAAGGACGTTCGCGCGATCGCGATCTGGCTAGAACTAACTATACCCAATAGGGCAACTGATGCTTGGAAAGAATTCGAGGCGAGTGGAAGTATCGAGTTTCCAACGATGAGTGGGTAGGTGTTCTCGGAGCGTGATGCGTTTGGGCAACATTGATTGGTGAGTTCGTCGGATCCAGAGAATCTTCTGGTTAAAGGCGTACTGATCAATCAGACTGTAGAGAAAGTGGACTTGAAGCGAAAAGTGGATCGTGATGGAAATTTTCAACAACAGGAGTAGGTGATGAGTAGCAGTGACCGAGTCGACTCATGCTTACGAAAGATTCGTCTGCGGGAAATTATGTGGATGATTTTTGCCGTGCTGCTGCTGGCGGGAGAGTTTGTTGAAGCGGGCGAAAAGCCGAATATTATTTTGCTGATGACAGATGATCTGGGGTATGGCGACACAGGCTTTAATGGGAATACGATTATCAAGACGCCGCATCTGGATGCGCTGGCCGCGCGCGGGACGGTGCTGACGAATTTTCATTCAGGTGGATCAGTGTGTTCGCCGACGCGGGGGACGTGTTTGACTGGTCGGCATCATGACCGGTATGGGATCTGGGATGCGAATGCTGGTCACTTGCCGACGGAGGAAATTACGTTGGCGGAGGTGCTCAAGGCAGAGGGGTATCGGACGGGGCATTTTGGGAAATGGCATTTGGGGACGTTGGACAAGCAGAAATCGTCGAAAGGAGCGAAACGCAATCCGGAGTTACACTACTCCCCCCCTGCCCTGCATGGGTATGACCGTTCGTTTGTGACGGAGTCGGCGGTGTGTACGTGGGATCCGGGTTATGGTGCGCGTGCGAAGAATAATCCGTTTTATGATGACGGAGTGGCCGTTGATCCGAAGGATCCCGAGTCTAATTTGCGAGGTGGTGATGCGCGTGTGTTGATGGATCGTGCGATCCCCTTTATTGAATCGTCGATAAACGATGAGACGCCATTTTTTGCAGTGATCTGGTTTCATGCCCCTCATGAAGATGTTGAAGCGGGGCCGGAATATCTGGCAATGTATGCTGATCAGCCGGAAGAGGCGCGGCATTACTATGGGTGTATCACGGAACTGGATGAGCAGGTGGGTCGGCTTGTGGAGGTGTTGCATGATCGTGGCGTGACGGAGAATACGATGATCTGGTTTACCAGTGACAATGGGCCCGAAGGTGTGAAGGTTGGACAAGGGCGAGGCTACGGAACGACGGGGGGATTGCGTGGGAGAAAGCGGGCGCTTTATGAAGGGGGGGTACGGGTGCCGTCGTTTGTGGTGTGGCCCGTCGTGGTTGCGTCGGGGGAAAAATGCGATGGGTTGATGTCGACCTTGGATTATTTTCCAACGATCTCGCAGATAGCAGGCGTCCAACACCCGGTGGTTCGTCACCTTGATGGAGAAAATGTTCTAGGGATGTTGACGGGGCGAGAGTTAAAACGCGGTCGACCAATCCCGTTTCATTATCACGACAACTATGCGATGGTCAGTGAGGACTTCAAATATATGTATCACAGCAAAACGGATCACGCAGAGCTCTATGGGCGTGGTGATGACTGGGCGGAAGCGAACGACGTGAGTGGTCAGTTTCCGGATGTGGTTGAGTCGATGAGAGCTGCGTTATTTGAGTGGCAGGCATCGGCGAGAGAAAGCCATGCGGGAGGGGACTATGGGGATGAGAGTTATCGGTCGGCTGGGCCGTAGAAGGGGCTGGAGTGAGTGGATGAAGATGTGGTTTTTTAGAATCTTGGAATGAAGTTCTCAGAAAATCCAGTATGTATTTAGCAGCTTGTAAAAGTTAACAGTGTAGGCCAGCGAAATTGCTATTAACATCAACATGAAAAAGCAGATAAGTTCAATCAGGCAGGATTTCCAAAAGGGAATCTCAAATTGTTCTTCTGTGATTTTGGCGGCAATCATGATGCCTAGGATTGTGCCGACGGCATGACGAGCCACTTCGAATTCACCTGGCATAAGAAAAAGGTTGAAAAATTTGTTTTTGCTGAAAGAAAAAAGACCCTGCAGAAACAAGATTAATATTGTTGATGAGATCAACTCTGGAATGGGGATTTGTCGACGCTCTACCCAACGGATGCCGAATTGTCGGAACCACGCAATTATACAGACAAATGCGACGATCAAGAGTGAGGTGTAGATCAAGGATTCGGCTTTTCTGGTGATGAATTTCCTAAAAGCTTTGTTTAGAACGCATTCTCAACGTAGGCTGTTGATAACGGGATCACTAAAATAATGAACAATAAATCTTTCTTGTCTTAGAAAATTTCTTTGAGTGAACTCAGTTGATTTGTGATGTTGGAAATGAGACTTAATGAACGAGCTGCAAACGGAAATATTGGAATTTGTGAATCGATCGGGTTACGAACCGATGCGGCCGAAGTTGTTGGCCAAGAAGCTGGGGCTGAATAAAAAGAATCTACCTGATTTTCTGGAAGCACTTGATGAGTTGTTGGAATCTCGCAAGTTGCTGAGTTCGGAAACGGGAAAGATTCAGTCGGGGACGCCGGGGAAATCGGGAAGCGGAGGGCTCGTGGGGATTTATAAAAAAATCGCCAGTGGGTCGGGCTTTGTGATTTTGAAGCCGCCGATTCCTGATGAGATCAAGGAAGACATTTTTGTTGACTTTCGGGATGCAGGGGATGCGCAGTCGGGTGATGAGGTGATCGTGTCGTTGCTGAATCGACGACGTAGTGGAGGTGGTCGTTGTGGAAAAATTGTCGATGTTCTCTCGCGGGCGAGCACGACGTTTGTGGGGAGTTATTATGTTTACAATGATCAGGGTTATGTGAGGATTGACGGGACGAAGTTTAATGCGCCGATCTGGGTAGGCGATCCGGGTGCCAAAGGAGCCAGGACTGATGACAAGGTGGTCATCGACATGGTGCGCTTTCCAACTCCTCATGATCAAGGAGAAGCGATTATCACCCAGGTGCTCGGAAAACGGGGTGAAGTGGGAGTTGATACCCTGACCGTGATCGCCGAGTATGATTTGCCGGGAGATTTTCCCGAGGCTGCATTGAAGTTTGCCCGTCAACAGGCAGCGGCGTTTGACGAGGAAGATCTGGATGATCGCCTTGACCTGACCGAAGAACTGATCATCACGATTGATCCAATTACTGCCAGGGATTTTGATGATGCGATTTCGTTATCGAAAGATCCTGAGACTGGTCATTGGAAATTAGGGGTGCATATTGCGGATGTGGCTCATTTCGTGGAAGAGGGATCGCCTTTGGATGAGGAGGCGCGAAATCGCGCGACAAGTATCTACCTGCCGACGATGGTGATTCCGATGATTCCGGAAGTCATTTCCAACTCGCTGGCGTCGTTGCAGGAAGGGAAAGTGCGGTTTACGAAATCGGCGTTCATTGAATACGACCCCGAAGGAATTCCAATTGCGACAGATTTTGCGCGTTCGGCGATCAAAGTCAAAAAGCGATTCCATTATGAGCAGGTCATGGAGTTTTTGAAAAACAAAGAAGCCTATCGAGATGAGTATTCACCGGAAATTTTTCAGTTGCTTGAGCGGATGTATGAGTTGGCGATGATGCTGCGGAAGCGACGATATCACAACGGTTCGCTCGAGCTCTCGATGCCGGAGGTGAAACTGGAGTTTAATGATGAAGGTCAGGTGACGGGAGCCTTTGAGACGTCGCATGATGAGAGTCATCAGATTATTGAGGAGTTTATGCTGGCGGCGAACATTGCGGTCGCTCAGGAACTGGATGATCGCGGGATTCGTTTTCTGCGTCGAACGCACGATGACCCCGCGATTGAAAAGTTGACGGATTTTTCGCGATTTGTGGAGGTGTTGGGTTTTAAAAAGATGCGCAGTCCGCAGAGCCGATCGGAAATGCAACGTGTGTTGCGTGAAGTCGAGGGGCAACCCTTTGAGAGAGCCGTGAATTTTGCATTGTTAAGAAGTCTGCGACAGGCGGAGTATTCTCCTTTGGAGATCGGGCATTATGCGTTGTCTGCGGACAACTATTGTCACTTTACCAGTCCGATTCGTCGTTATCCTGATTTGACGATCCATCGGATCATGGAAGACTTGTTGCTCAAAGAGCGTTACAAGGGGCCGGGGGAAGCGGAGCTGTTGCAATTGGGGCAGCACTGCTCAGACCGTGAACGACGTGCCGCGCAGGCAGAACGTGAACTGACGAAACTGAAGCTCTTGGCGTTTATGTCCGACAAGATCGGCGAAGAGTATGATGCGGTTGTGACGGGCGTGGAGCGATATGGGCTCTTCTGTCAATGTCTGGGAGTTCCAGCCGAAGGGCTGATGCATATCTCACAGCTTGAGAAGATTGATCAGTTCTATTATGACCGTGAGCATTTTGCGTTGATTGGCAAACGGACCAATCAGTTTTTGCGGTTGGGCGATCAGGTGCGCGTGAGGATCAAGCGAGTCGATCTGGATAAGCGTGAATTGGATCTGGAACTGGTCGATAAGACGATCAAGCATGCGAGTTTGCCCAAGAAGTCGGGAAAGGTGGAGAGTCGACCAGGCGGGAAGTCTGGAAAATCGGAGATCTCAGCACTCGAGAAAGAACGTCGTGGCGGACAGGCGTCGAAGCAAAAGACTCCTAAGAAGGGGAAGCCACGTCGCCGATAGTTATTCACAATATGTTCATCGCGAGTGTTGCTGAACGGACTGTGTGCACTGAGCTGCTGGTAAATTAGAGCAGCCTGTGTGACAAATTTCTCATAATATTGCTTTGGTTGTGATTAATGTCGATGATTGAGAAATTTTGCGTTTCCGCAAATATTGTGAGACTGCAGCAGATGTGTAATTATGTCAATATTCTGGTTGCATTTAAATAGCCTAAATTTGTAGTATTTTATAGGAGTTGCTGTTGAATTCTGTGGTGATTCGCAGTGATTGTCTCATGATGTGTATGAAAATCTTTTTGAGAATAGTGAATAATTTCGCAAAGAGTCTTTGAGTTGGTTGTAATTTGCGTATAGGATAATGCAATTGGCATGGTATTGTGAATTCACTATTTGGAGTATCGGTGTTCACTGAGGTTTTGTTTTAAAGCCGAACATTGTAGTGCCATCTCAAGGCGGGATCGCAGATAATTAAAGTTGATCTGCTCGGTTTTTAGCGAATGGGGTTTTGGGATTTCAGTATTCATTTCAATATCAATTCCATTTTTCACTTTTTAGTTCAGGGTGTCACGATGAAAAAGACAAAGTCAGGGTTTACATTAATTGAATTGCTGGTGGTGATTGCCATTATCGCGACACTCGTTGCAATTCTGTTGCCGGCTGTGCAACAGGCACGCGAAGCAGCCCGTCGTTCGAGCTGCAAAAATAATTTGAAGCAGATTGGGCTGGCTTTACACAACTATCATGATGTTTATTCAATATTGCCTCCGGGCTGGGTCAACTTCAATCTCAACGGAGGCGGTGGAGCGACACCGGCATACGGAAATGATGGTGGGACACCAGAAGTCGATTCGCATTGGGGATGGCATGCGATGATTCTACCGTTTATCGAACAGGGTCCGTTGTATGATGCTTTGGATGTGGGTGATACGATGTTGTCTCGATCGTTAAGTAACGCGACGACACTTCAAATAATTCAATCCTCAAATATCACGATGTTTCGATGTCCATCGGATACGTCGAATGGCGGGCTGAATACTAAAAACGCTCGCTTGATGAGTGATAGTTCCGGAGCGTCTACAGTCGAAACTCCTATCACAAACTATGTCGGAAACAATGGGAGTATGGGGCGCTCGACAAACACGGGAACTCAACCTAAAGGCGTTGCGACAGTCAATGCGAACGGCAATTTGGATGGGATCTTCTATCAAAACAGTAATGTTCGTTTTGCTGATATCACAGATGGATTAAGCAATACGATTGTTGTTGGCGAGCGTCCATACGATTTTTCGACCGTCAATGGGGTGCAGGAATGTGGCGCCGGGACCTGGCTGGGAACCAGAAATTCTGGAGGATGGGACAGTGCAGAACTACGCCAAAAGGGTTCGGGAATCGTATTCGCCGGTGCTTGGTTAATTAATGGCGGGCGATCAGATAATACTCATCCTGAATATAAAGATAACTGCAGCTACGGTATTGGGAGCAATCATAAAGGTGGTGTGCAGGTCGCTTTAGGAGATGGAGCAGTTCGCTTCATCAGTGAAAATATCGAACAGAATACCAACACTTTTTTTAATGGAAGTCTGTTTGAAAAACTGCTGGCTATTTCTGATGGTCAGGTGATTGGTGAATTTTAGTCGGTCTCAGTACGCCTGTTTGGAACGAACTAACTCTGCCAACAGGCTGTTTCTTGAGACTCATCGTTCTTGCTAAATTCGATCCAGTTTAATTCGGGCTTTGTCAAACAGATCACTCTTACAGGTTCATGCCATGTTTAATCGCAGCTTTTGGTTAGTTTTGTGTTTGGGCAGCTTGTGTCTTGGATGTGGAAAAAGCGATACACCCGATGTCGGGCTGGTAAGCGGAAAAGTCACTCTGGATGGCGAGCCCATTGAAGGTGCGTCGGTGGAGTTTACCCCAATCACCAATGT
This sequence comes from Planctomycetaceae bacterium, assembly GCA_041753175.1. Lineage (GTDB taxonomy): Bacteria > Planctomycetota > Planctomycetia > Planctomycetales > Planctomycetaceae > SXPC01. Next base: position 1,107 of record JBGSVC010000148.1, on the reverse strand, counting down.
TGGGCAGCGGACGTCCACGGCAACTACAAGTAGTGATGGAAGTTATCGATTGGCTTTTTCTGCATCTACATTAGGAGCGGCATTGGGTGAGCATGATGTTGTGATTACGAAGACGGATACGACAGCCAAGCCGACGGCCAACGGCTATCCACTGTTGACTCCAGAAAAATATGCTCAACCGGGTGCACTCAAAGCGACGGTCGAGCCTGGTGAGAACACGATCGATTTTGAGATAACGTCGAAATAGAAATTGATTCGAGATCAAAATTCAGAAAAGCGTCTGCAAGAATATTGCAGACGCTTTTTGCTTGATCATCTGGGGAACCAATCACGATTCGCGGACGATTTTGCGACGTCTTCGGTAGCGTCGGATGCGGTGGAAATAACCGTCGTCTCCGCCTTCTGATTCGGCGTAGTATTGTCCGGCGAGAAGCTTGTAGAAGAAGAGCAGGATAAAGGCTCCTGCAGTGGCGAGGACGAATCCGATGGGAGACAGGGGAGTCAGGGTTGCTCCGGGAACGAAGAACGCGGTAATACCACATCCGATGACGGAACCAGCGATGCCCATGAGCATCGTCCCGACTGCGCCTCCAGGATCTTTGCCGGGCATAATCGCTTTGGCGAGAAGCCCGACAAGGGTGCCGAAGCCAACCCAGAGGAGGAGTTCGTGTGTGGCTTGCTCGGCGGCCAGTAAGATTTCTTGTGAAGTCATGACGTTTCCCTGTCGCAAGTTTCGTCGCCTCGAACGATTTCGTAGGCTGTCTTAGCGCTATCGGCGGAAACTCATTTTGAGCACAGCCTGAGTCGTTTAGTCGATAGAGTCTTGTTGACCGTTAGTCTTTAACAGGTCTGAAAATGGGTGATTAAAGAAGGTGCTGCTGGGAGTTGAAGATAAAAAGATGCGCATCTATTGTTGTTGATGGGTGCATTGTGGTCTGTGATTTGTTACGTTAATGCACAACACGTTTGAAACGCATTTGGTCCCCTGCTCTGCTGAGTTGATGATCAATATCTTTCCAGGAGAAGATTGATGTTAAGTCGGGTTGTTTTATTTTGCGGTATCTGTTGGCTGACGATGTCTCCTTATGAGGTGATGGCTGCCAAGCC
>JBGSVC010000147.1:0-3753 GCA_041753175.1 Planctomycetaceae bacterium | reverse complement strand
AAGAAAAGAGGAAAAAAATCAATCAAACGATTAGTGTTCGTGATGGGTCTCAAATCCATTGGAACCAAGCCATCCGATCCACTGTTCGGCGAGTTGGTGATTGGCCAAATGAATATCCCGCCACAGGGGTGCACGAAAGAGAAGATCGGTGTGACCGTCATGTGGTTGACTGCGCACCTCACAGCCGATCTGCTGAAGTTTCTTGACGAGCTCTTGCTCATCAGGTGTATTTGACGCATGGATGGTCGTCCAGGAAACTTTGCGGAATTCAACCGCTTCCGGCCCTTGTTGAAAAGCAGGATCGCCATGGGCATGGGTGACATCAAACCCTGCATCTGTAAACCACTTGGCCCATTGATCGGCGAGGTCATGAGTTTTCAAGGGCATCGATTTCCATTCGGGACAGCGATAGCGGATATTGATCATTCCTCCCTGACTGGCCTGTTCGACGTCACACCCAACCCGTGTCAGTGTCGCGATATGGGTTTGAGCCTGAGATGGGTTATCGAACGACCGCATTTTCCAGTCGCCCAATTGAAACCCGATCACATCCTGCGAGTGATCATGCTCGCCATGTGAATGACCGTCGTGACTATGATCTGCATGGTTGTGTGGCTCTTGAGCCGGCAAGCTTGCAGGGAGAATCATGCTGCTGGCGAGTATCGCATGAAAAACGGTGATCCGAGGAATTCGAAGAGACATGAGAAGGTTCCTTATTAAGAGTGGCGTGGTGAGATCTCAGGCAGATGCCTGAGGGGAATGGGGAGGTTCATAGGTGAGATCAATCGATTGTTGTGACGATTCAACGACGCGCTGCGCGTCTTTGATTCCCAGGAGCAGAAACAAGGCAGGGTGTACGAAGAAGTCTAAAAGAGTGGAGCTGATCAAGCCGCCCAAAATGACGGTGGCGATGGGATAGAGAATCTCTTTTCCTGCTTGTCCGGAAGAGAGGACCAGTGGAATCAAACCGATGCCCGACGTCAGCGCGGTCATCAAGACCGGAGCCAGTCGTTCCAGCCCTGCGCGGATAATCATCTGATGGGTGAAACCCTCACCTTCGTGTTCGACCAGGTGAAGATAGTGATTGAGCAACAAGATACCGTTACGAGAGGCGATCCCTGCCAGCGAAATAAACCCGACCATCGCAGCGATGGTCAGTGTTTGTCCGGTGATCACCAAAGCAAAGACCGAGCCAATAAACGCCATCGGCAGCGCCGCCATCACCTGCAACGACAGATTCGCCGATCGAAACATGGCATACAACACGAAGAACACGCCCAACAATGAAACCGCAAACAAGGCACCGATCACCCGGCTGGCAGATTGTTGACTCTCGAACTGACCTCCGTATTCGACAAAATAACCCGTAGGCAACGACTCGATGACCGGCTTGACGATCTGTTGAATGTCGGCGACGACATCGACCACGCCTCGATCGGTGACGTTGCACTGGATGATAATCCGGCGTCGGACGTTCTCCCGGTTGACGGTATTGGGTCCCCCGGATTCATAAATGCGCGCGACCGCGGAAAGAGGAATCGTCCCGCCACCAGGAGTTTCGATGGAAAGCTGTTTAAGAGCGTCGATATTTTCTCGATACTTCTCATCCAGTCGCACGATCAGATCGAAGGTCCGCTGATCAACGAGCACCTGCGAAACGACTTTGCCATTCATCGCAGTTTCAATGAATTCATTGACGTCGACAGCAGAAAGCCCATAGAGCAGGAGCTTGTCGCGATCAAGTTCCAATCGGAGCTGGGGGATGATCACCTGAGGTTCGATCATTAAATCTGTCACGCCAGCGACGAGTTCAATTTCGGCTTTCATGGCTTCAGCCTTTTGACGTAACAAATCCAGATCGTCGCCATAAATCTTGATCCCGATTTGCGCTTTGACCCCCGAGAGCATATGCGAAATCAAGTGAGCAATCGGCTGCTCAACAGCCGTGACGATGCCAGGGATCTCTTCCATCGCGACACGGATTTCTTCGAGTTGTTGTTCGCGCGAGCGTGGAGATGCGGGGTCAAGTTCGATGATGAACTCCGACATATTGACCCCTTCGGCATGTTCATCAAGTTCAGCCCGTCCGGTTCGTCTCGAAAAACGCAGTAGATCGGAAATCGTTTTCAACTGTTCTTCAACGGTCTGATTGATCTCATTGGAAGTCTCTAAAGAAGTCCCCGGCGGGAGGACGACATTGAGCTGAATCGTCCCTTCGTTGAAAGGAGGAAGAAAGTCTTTTTCAAGTCGTGACAAAAACAACCCTGCCACACACACCGCCAATAATGTGACCATCAGATTCAATCGGGGAAACGCCAGCGAGAATCGAATGACTCGCCCGCCCACGGCTTTGAGGACTCGCAGCAGCAGTCCGTCTTTCTCTTCCTGCGTTCCCTGGAGATGACCAAGCAGCCAGTACGAGAGCACTGGAGTCACAGTCAAAGAAACGATTAACGACGAGAGAATCGAAACGATATACGCGATCCCCATCGGAGCAAACAGTTTGCCTTCCATCCCGCCAAGAGCAAACAACGGAAGAAAGACCAGGATGACAATCATCGTCCCAAAGACGATCGAGTTTCGGATTTCCGTACTGGCCCGGTAGACAACCAGCAACGGCGGGAGGGGACGTGCAAGATGGCGATTCTCTTTGAGTCGACGAAAAATGTTTTCTACATCGACAATCGCATCATCGACAAGTTCTCCTATCGCGACCGCGATTCCGCCCAGAGTCATCGTGTTGATCGAGAGTCCCAACGTTGCAAAGACAACAGACGTCATCAACAGCGAGAGCGGGATCGCCGTCAACGTGATGAACGTCGTACGAAGATTCAATAGGAACACAAACAGAATGATCGCCACCAGGACAATCCCATCGCGCAGCGCCTCAACGACATTGTCAATCGCGCGGTCGATGAAATGCTTTTGAGCATAAACGGGCACAATCGTTGTCCCTGCAGGCAGTGACGGTTTCAACGACTCGATCGCCTTGAGGATTTCATCGGTCACGGTGCGGGTATCGGCTCCGGGTTGTTTATTGATCGTCAAAATGACGGCTGGTCCCCCCGACCACTTCGTCGGAGACTGCTCATCGTCACCTGTCTGACGAATATACGCCGAACTATCTCCCCGCCTGACCTGTGCCCCCTCCACCACAGTCGCCACCTGACCCAGCGAGACGGGACGCCCCTGACGAATGGTGACCACAACCTTTTGCAGATCCTCGATGGACTGGATGCGTCCGAGTGCTCGAACCAGCAGTTCGCTAGGCCCCTGCTGGTCAAGGTAGCCGCCGGTGGCGTTTTCATTACTCTTGCGAACAGCAGACTCAACCTCTTCGAGCGTCACCCCGAATTGCAACATCGCCGACGGATCAACTCGAACCTGAAACTGCTTGCGCTCTCCCCCCATGACGAAAATCTGCGAAACGCCGGGAATCGTCAGGAGTCGTTGACGCACGACCCAGTCGGCATCGGTCCTCAGTTCCATCACATCAACACCCGGATCGTCGTTCCACATCGCCAGCATCAACACCTGGCCCATGATTGAAGAGATCGGCGCCAGTTGCGGGGCAACACCTGCGGGCAGTCGGTCCATCACCATCTGCATGCGTTCGGCGACGATCTGCCGATCGGTATAAATATCCGTCCCGTAGGCAAACTCCACATAGACCACTGAGATCCCGACACCAGAGGAGCTGCGTACCGCTTCAACACCATTGGCGCCGTTCATTGTCGTTTCGATCGGAAACGT
>JBGSVC010000146.1:0-3561 GCA_041753175.1 Planctomycetaceae bacterium | reverse complement strand
GATCAGTGTGCCTGAGCCTCAGCAGATTTTAATACGACCGTTTGATGCTTCGATTCTGGGAGAGATTGCCAAGGCGATTCAGAGTAGTGATGTTGGTCTGGCCCCCAACAACGATGGTCGCTTTATACGACTGAACATCCCCGAGCTTTCGACGGAACGACGCAAGCAACTGGTGGCACGGGTCAAAGAGGGTGCCGAAGATGCCCGTGTGTCTGTCCGCAACATCAGGCGAGACGCCAATAAACATGTTGATACGGGACTCAAAGACAAGCTCTTTTCGGAAGATGAAGCCAATACCTGCAAAGAAGGGGTTCAGGATCTGACCAAGCAATACGAAGGTAAGATCAACGACACGGCAGCGGCAAAAGAAAAAGATGTCATGGATGACTGATCGATCGCGGAATGCCTTTTGACAAGGATTGCTATTATAGCAATCTTTACTTTTCGAGGTGAGTCGGACAGAGGCTTCACTGACATCTTGTTGCCGAGGTCACTTATGCTGCGGCTTCACAGGCCGTTTTCAGGTCGGCTGCGAACTGATTGAATGACTCATCAAATGGCGGAATCATTCTGGCGAACAGAGGAAACAGGGGGCCGCCGATTTTCTCAGACATTGTCAAACAGGTCCGGTTGTTTGAATTCTCGCTTAGCGTAAAGACGCGTGTTCCCATGGCGTCACCCCAGACGAGACGCTGATGGGGCACAAATTCTTTGATTTTCAGTTTGAAAACTCGGGTGGGAGCCAGTTTCGCACGAAGCTCAATTTTTCCACCGGCTGCAATTTTTCCGTTCATTTCCAGGATGGTGCTGTTCCATGCCGGGTAGCTGGCGGCATCGGTCAAGAGTTTCCAGATCGTTTCTGGCGAAGCGGCAATATCGACCGAAACGGTCGTTTGGCGGCTGAAAATCTGTTTGATCGTTTTGGCGTTGCCGACAGGGATTGAATCTTGCTTGCTCATGCCTGAACTGCCCAAAAGAGATGATATTTGTTTTCCAAACGGGAAAACGACATCGTCAATTCACGCCTGGTGAGGGAATTATCAATAAATTCTGGCATCAGGCGTATGGGCCGTGTTGAGAATCGACTTGAGGTCATTATTCAACTGGCAGTTTGTCAGAGACGTTCCACAGTGACACCCGATGACGATGATCGTACGAGTCTGGTGTCGTCTCTTCAAGAAGAATTGCTCTTTTTTTAGGACACCCAGTCTGCGTTTCAAATCAGGTTTTTTGTTCCCTGATTTTCAGTGCTCTCGATGGAATGTCGGCAAAAGTGAGAGAAGTCTTTTTGAACTTCAAAAATAGGAAATCTTATTCACACAATCAGGGGTGACGTTCTCGCGATAAACGGTCCCTTCACCCTAGTGTCAAAAGTTGCGCCGAGCTCACGAAAAAAGAGCCTTCATCCACAGAACAACTTCGAACGATCGGATTCAGGACTCTGGTCGATGGTGCGAAAAATGTGGAAGGTGGTTAGCCACATGCCAGTTTCACGGCCAGGTCAAAGGCGGCGATCAGGCTGGTGACGGAGGCTTTCCCTTCCCAGGCGATGTCGAAGGCGGTGCCGTGATCGACGGAGGTTCTGACAATCGGCAAGCCCAGAGTCACATTTACGGCATCGTCGAATGAGAGGGTTTTCAACGGGATCAACCCCTGGTCGTGATACATGCAGATATAGGCGTCGGTGGTTGCCAGACGCGATGGCAAAAACGCGGTGTCAGGCGGGAGTGGGCCGGTCAGTCGATAGCCGAATTTTCTTGAATGCTCCATGGCGGGCATGATGATGCGTTCTTCTTCGCGATTCCCAAACAAGCCGTGTTCGCCAGCATGGGGATTGAGTCCACACACGGTGAGATTCGGCATACGGCCGCGCAAGCGAAACATGGCCCGCCCGGTCAATTCGATCACTGCCACGATTCTCTCGAACGACAATAACTCCGGCACCTGGGCATAGCCGACATGAGCGGTGACGAGGGCACAGGTGATCTTTTCACTGGTGAGCACCATGCAATACTCCTTGATGCCCGTTTTCTCAGCCAGGATTTCGGTATGACCGGGAAAAGGGACGTCTGCAGCTTGTAACGATTCTTTATTGACTGGTCCGGTGACGAGGCCATCGGTTGTCCCGATCATGGCGGCATCGATGGCGGCGTTGATCGCGGCATAGGCTGCTTTTCCGCAAGTGGCATTGACCTGACGGGGTGTGAAGCTGCGGGGATCGATCGACTTCAAATCGACCAGCACCGGCCCCGGCAGATCGTCCTGGAGTTGGTCGGGTGTTTTATGGACGAGGCTGGCGTATTCCTGCTCCAGTCCCAGACGTGGCGCGATCCGCTCAAGAACACCTGCTTCGCCGAAAATCACCGGCACATGCGACCACTCGGGCGTCCAACGGCTGACCAGTTTCAACATCAGTTCCGGCCCCACGCCAGCCGGATCTCCCATCGTCACGCCCATTTTTCGGAACAAAATCTTCCCCATACTTTCTGTGAAACAGCATTCGAGAGAATTTACAAAGACCCATTCGATGATTGTTTTCATTGAATGGCTCCATAACAACAGCGTGTCAGTTCTCAGCGGGAATTGTATCACGTAGCAGGCTGATGAAAAACGAGAATGTGCGTATTTCAAAGTTCCAAAAAACGCCCGAAACCCGGCGCTCTCGATGGTTTTATCCCTGTCATCAAGCAGCCCTTTGAAAAAAATCAGCGGGCTGCTAGGTCCAGCATCGCAGACTTCGGCAGGTTTCGATGAATGTCATCATCGATTTTTTGTTTGTGATTTCCACGATCTGCTCGGTGATCGAATCGGGATCGACTCCGCAATTTTCGATCAGCGGCCATGATGCGGGAGTATAGCCAACGTATTTGTGATGGAGGAGGGCATCGCTGATAAAGGTGTTGGCGGGTGGCATCTGCTGGATCGTCTCCACGGCATCTGCTGGAATCATGACGACGATGGCATCGAAGAGAACCGAAGGACCGCCGCCGATTTTTTCATCGACGTTGAGCAGGCTGCCATCGCTCAGCGCGACGCCGCCGATGCGCGGAGCGACGATCTTGATCATACATCCTTCCGATTGACAGGCCGCCTCGAGCATTCGAAAGGCGTCGGCATCGGCACCCGGGGCACACAAGACGCCAATGGTTCGTCCCTTAAATGTATCCGGCCCTAATGAGAGGATATCCAGTGCTGGGGAGGTTGGCAGATCGGTGATGGTGGGACGGGCGGCAGGGGCAGGCGCGGGGAGTTCATCAATACCCAGGCCTTCGGCGACAGCATCGGCCAACCCCTCATCGATATTGAGGAGATGAGAAACCATGCGTCGACGAATTTCGAGAGTCTCAACTTTGCTGAGTTCGAAGACGAGGGCTTCAATCATGTGTGATTGTTCGACTTCCTGTTGAGAGAGGTAGAATTGTCGCGCCTGGCTGTAATGGTCGGCGAATTTCTCTGATCGGATTCGTTGTTTGATTCCGTCAACCTGATCTGGAAAGGAGCGATAGCCCTGCTCCTGAGATTCGCGTGGGCCTTGGTTCCATGAGTTGGGTTCGTAGTTGG
>JBGSVC010000145.1:0-3790 GCA_041753175.1 Planctomycetaceae bacterium | reverse complement strand
AGGAAAGTTGGTCAGCGGGCCTCCAGGATAGGCTTCGCCCATAATCAGCCCCGAAATTAATGGTCCCAAGGCTGTGGCATAATGCGTCATCGCAGTGGAAAGACTCATGAATGCTCCCCGCAATTTGGGGTCAGCACTACGCAGCATCAATGCTTGCGCGGGCACCATACGCCCTGAAGCCAACACCATAAACGATGTCGTAATAATAATGGCCGTCAGTAAATTGATCGAAGACAGGTTAGTCACAACGCCAGTCATCAACACGGCACCCGTACCAGCAATTAAATACATCCGTTGCGCTCCGAATCGGTCTGTCAACCAGCCGATCAGATTAACTCCGAACATCGTGAAAAACCCAGCGCAGGCATAAATGATCGGAATGTCTGTTTGAGATCTGCCGCAGTTCGCCTGATAAAAAGGCGCAATAAATGGAATGACAACAAACGTCCCCAACGCGATCGTCAACATAAACACCAACGCAATCACATGCACAGGTTGCCGAAGGACGGCCACAATCTGCATCAGCGGGTGCTCCGTTTGATCCACCCGATGCCCCGTTAATGATGGAAGTTTCCAATATACAAGAATTAAAACAGGTATCGTAGCCAGCGCGATCGCCAGAAAGGGAGCGTTCCAGCTTTGAAAGGTCTCTGCCAGTGTCAAGCCAATCGGCAGTCCCACAGTCGAGGCGACCGCAAACGATGACATCACCGCACCAATAGCTTTGCCTCGTTTTTCTGGAGCAAACACATCTCCGATGATCGCCATAATGCTGGAACTGGCGATTCCCCCAAATTAACCTGCCATCCCTCGGGCGATCAGCAGAGAGTTATACGAATGGACAATCCCGCACAAAAACGTCGAGGCAAGAAAACCAAAAAGCGTCATCAAAAGGGTCGTTTTGCGATCCAGCCGATCGGCAAACGTCGTTGCCAGAATCCCAGCAAAAACTGCCGCAAATCCATAAACAGAGACCACATGACTGAACTGTTCAGGAGTAATCTTCAACGTAACGCGAAGTGTATCTCCCAGTGGCATAATGATCACAAAATCCAGCAGATTCAAAAAATTGACTGATGCCAGAATAACGATCAAAACCCATTCACTCAGGGCAAATGCGGGCTTTGAAGAGGGAATCTGCGGCATCAAAAAGTCCTGCTTGGAAATGGCCTGTGCCGGAATGATAGCATGCTAACGACATTCGTCGAGTGGAAAATTCTGGACCCACCAATCAGTTTGTTCAGGTTGAAACGGACTTCAGATTCGTCGGATTGAAATTGAAGTGTTAACGGCTCTTGAAATCTTGCACCAGCCGCTTTCTAGTGGATTCCATAAAAAAATCCGCAACGAGAGAACCCGTTGCGGACTGATTCAAAACACACAAATACCTGATTGATTATTTCTCAAGGGCAGCTTGAGCAGCAGCCAGGCGTGCCACTGGAATACGGAAAGGAGAGCAGCTTACGTAATCCAAACCGGCGTGATGACAGAAGATTACGGAAGCAGGATCGCCACCGTGTTCGCCGCAGATACCGATTTTGAGTTTATCACGGGTGCTGCGTCCACGTTCAACACCCATTTTAATCAAATCGCCGACACCAGCTTGATCAATCGTCTGGAATGGGTCGTTGGGAATGATATCGTTTTCGCGATAGTAACCAATGAATCCGCCGTAGTCTTCGCGACTCATCCCCAGCGTCGTTTGAGTGAGGTCGTTGGTTCCAAAGCTGAAGAATTCCGCAGTTTTCGCGATCTCATCGGCTCTGACAGCGGCACGAGGAATTTCAATCATCGTTCCGACCATATAGTTGATCTCAACACCTTTTTCTTCCATGACCTTGGTGGCAACGTCACGGACGATTTTTGTCTGGTTATCAAGTTCGGTTTTGAAGCCAACCAAAGGCACCATGACTTCAGGCAGAACGTCAATTCCCTGCTTTTTGACATCACAGGCGGCTTCGAAAATGGCCCGTGCCTGCATCGCTGTAATTTCAGGATACACGATCCCCAGGCGACATCCCCGGTGTCCGAGCATCGGGTTTGATTCTTTGAGTTCTTCCACACGTCGTTCGATGGCTTCGCGGGAAATCCCCATCATGTCAGCCAGTTTATGCCCCAGTTCAGGTTGCTCATGCAGGTGATGCTCGGACAAAAACTCGTGCAAAGGCGGATCGAGCAGGCGAATTGTGACCGGGCGTGGTCCCATTTCAGTAAACAACTTGGTGAAGTCTTCACGCTGAAACGGCAACAGTTTTTCAACAGCCGCTTTACGAGTCACATCGTCGTCTGCCAGGATCATCTCGCGGATTTCATCCAGGTGCGAAAAGAACATGTGCTCTGTACGACACAAACCAACTCCTTCAGCACCAAATGCAACCGCTTTGGCAGCATCATCGGGTTCAGCGTTGGCACGCACTCGCAATTTACGTTTGGCATCGACCCATTCCATAAGCTGGGCGTAGCGCTTGTAGGTCGGAGCTTCTTCTGGTTTCTTGGTTTTGGTAATCAAGACCTCAATGATTTCCGAAGGCTTGGTCTCAACTTTGCCAGCAAAGACTTCACCCGTGAAACCATCGATGCTGATCCAGTCGCCGACTTTCAACTTCTTCTCGCCAACTTTCAACGTGGCAGAATGGTAGTCAACTTCCAGTTCCTGGCAGCCCACGATACAGACCTTACCCATTTGACGACTGACCAGCGCCGCGTGAGAACTGGCACCACCAAAGGCGGTCAAAATCCCCTTGGCGATTTTCATTCCTCGGAGGTCTTCAGGACTTGTCTCACGGCGGACAAGAATCAGTTGAACGTTAGGATCTTTCTCAAAGAGTTCTTCAGCATCAGCAGCGTGGAAGCAGATCTGCCCCGTGGCAGCGCCTGGACCGGCGTTGATTCCGATCGCGAGTTGATTGCCAGCATCTTTGGCTTTCTTCTTGGCGGCTGGATCAAAAATTGGCTGCAACAGTTGATTCAGGTCATCTGCAGGAATACGTTTTTTGGTCAAAGCCATATCCTGGGTAATTAAGCCTTCATTGACCATGTCGACGGCCAACCGCACTGCAGCAAAACCGGTTCGCTTGGCGTTTCGTGTCTGCAGCATCCAGACTTTGCCTTTTTCGATCGTGAACTCAATGTCTTGCACGTCTTTGTAGTGCTGCTCGAGTTTCACGCCGATGTCTGTTAATTCTTTGAAGGCCGCTGGCATATCTGTACCCAGGGTTTTTTCAATTCGCAGCGGCGTCCGAATCCCTGCCACCACATCTTCCCCTTGGGCGTTGATCAGATAGTCGCCGTTGAATCCGGGGCCACCCATACTGCAATCCCGTGTCAGGCCGACACCAGTCGCACAGTCGTCACCCAGATTACCAAAGACCATCGCCTGTACGTTGACAGCGGTACCCCATTCGTGAGGAATGCCATACTGACGACGATAAACGATCGCCCGATCGTTCATCCAACTCTTAAAGACTGCCCCAACAGCTCCCCAGACCTGTTCCATCGGATCCTGTGGGAAGTCCTGGCCTGATTTTTCGCGTACCATTTTCTTAAAGCGGGCAACCACATCTTGAAGCTGTTCGGCGGACAATTCAGAATCGTACTTCACACCGGCTTTATGCTTAACATCATGCAGAATTTCTTCGAAATAGTCTTCTTCTTCTTTCTTCTCTGGGCGCACTTCTAAAACAACGTCGCTGTACATCTGAATGAAACGGCGGTAGCTATCCCAGGCAAATTGTGGATTGCCACTGACTTTGGACATAATTTCCACAGTCTCGTCATTCATCCCGATATT